>NZ_RCNZ01000072.1:0-9381 GCF_004307525.1 Pseudomonas sp. Sample_21
TCCCCCGCCACCCCGCTCGAAGACGCCATGCGCGCCGACGATCTGGTGAAAAACCGCGAAGCGATAAAACGCGCGCTCGATTTCTATCTCTGCCCCGCACCTGCAAAACCGCACCCGCCCAGCACGCTGTTCATGGTGGTGCCCAATGTCGATACCGAAAGCTTGTTGGCGCATGCCTGTGAGTCGCTGGCGTCAGCGAGTGCGATGGCGAGTAATTTCGCTGGCGAGTTGAGCGGGTTTCAGCGCAGCACAGCGTTGGCGATTCAGCAGATTGTCATGCTGGCGGAGTTGGCGGTGAATCGGGCGCTGGATCGGGTGGATCCGCAGAGCTGAAACCGCGTTATCGTTCTTCGCGAGCAGGCTCGCTCCCACCGAAAGCACGCGGTCGACTGTGGGAGCGAGCCTGCTCGCGAAGGGGCCTTTAAGCGCACCAACAAACTAATTCTTGCTCTCGATCTTCCCGCCCGCATCCGGATCGTAAAAATCCGGGATCTCGTATTGGTATTTCTTCAGCCAGCGCTGCATCGCCAGTTCGCGTTCGGTGGCTGTTGCACTCTGAGGTTTCGGCGAGGCGGCTTTGTTGCGGCTTTGCAGGACCAGCCAGCCTTCGGTTTCCTGTTGTTGCGCCGAGGCCGGGCCGGTGTCGATGGCGTGGCCGCTGAGGGGCAGGGTGAGCAGGGTCAGGTAGCACAGGCCTTTGCGGATGGTCATGGCTGTCTCCTATTCGAGCGTCGGCGGTAGGGGGTCGATGAAGGCGGCGACGCGGTCGCCGGGTGCGGCTTTGGCGTTGGTCGGGGCTTTGAGTTTTTCTGCGCGTTGCTGCGCTTCGGTGAATTGTTCCGGGGTCAGTTTCGAGCGGCTGACGACCTCTGCGGCTTGGGGCCAGTCGTTCTGGTAGAGCAGCAGGGTGACCATGTTCAGCGTCGCCAACTGATTGTTCTGGCTCAGTTCGATGGCGGTGAGGAATTCGAATTTCGCTTCGTTGATGCGCAGTTGGTTGAGGTAGACCACGCCGAGGTCATTGCGGATTTTTTCGTCGGTGGGCGCCAGGCGCGCGGCGCGTTGCAGGTGGGCCTGGGCCTGCCCGTTGTCGCCACGGGCGGCGTAGACCTGGCCCAGGCCATGTTCGGCCTGGGCGGTGAGGCAGCCGCCGAGCAGGCTGCGGTAGAGCGGCTCGGCTTCGCTGCGACCGAGCAGGCGATAGACCTTGGCTTTGCGCAG
This sequence comes from Pseudomonas sp. Sample_21, assembly GCF_004307525.1. Classification (NCBI taxonomy): domain Bacteria; kingdom Pseudomonadati; phylum Pseudomonadota; class Gammaproteobacteria; order Pseudomonadales; family Pseudomonadaceae; genus Pseudomonas; species Pseudomonas sp. Sample_21. The sequence continues at coordinate 1,222 of NZ_RCNZ01000072.1, forward strand.
GCGCACTTCGCTGAGGTTGTCCGGCAGGCTTTGCAGGTTGGCCAGGCTGGCGTGGAGCTTGCCGTCGCTGGCCAGATCATCGGCGAGGTTCAGCGACAGCTCCTGCTCCGAGGTCAGTTTGCTGCAGCTGGACGGCGACAGCAGCGAGGTCCACGGCGCCTGGCCATCCGTGGCGCAGCCGCTGAGCAGCAACAGACTTGCCATGACTATCAGTACTTTCATCAAACGCTCTCCATGAGCCAAGGTCAGTTTGCGAACGCGCGGGCAATGGCGGTGAAACCCGGGCCGGCCAGTACGATCAGCAGGGCGGGAAACAGAAACAGCATCATCACCACCGACATCTTCGCCGACATCTTCGAGATGTATTCCTGCAGCCGGGTCAGGCGTCGGTCATCGAGTAATTGCTTGAGCGCCAGCAGTGATTTCATCGCACCGCCGCCCTGGTGGATCAGTTGCTGGAGGATCACGCAGGTGTCGGTGAATTCATCCACCGCGAGCATCACCGCGGTCTTGTTCAGCTCCTGACCCAGCTCCAGACCCGAGTCGACGCGGCTGAGGATCAGGCGCAGTTCGCTGGTTAGCTCCGGCAGCAGTTTTTGCGCTTCGACGCTGAGCACGCGCAGCGCTTGTTCCACGGCCATGCCGGATTCAAAGAGGATGCGCAGCAGCGGAATGAACGTGGAAATTTCCACGGCGATGGTTTTCTGTCGGCGGGCGGCGGCGTAGGCGAGCAGGCGTTTGGGCAGTAGATAGCCGCCGCCTGCGGCGAACATCGGCGCCATCCAGCGGTGGCTGGTCTGCGGGAAAAACACTTCCTGCAAAAAGATCGCCAGCCCCAGAGCGAGCAGCGGCGTGCCGATCTGGCAGGCGGCGAAGAGCGCGCGTTCGTTGGCGCGGCGCCAGCCGAGGCGGCCGAGCAGGGTCTGGGTTTCGCTGTCGATGCTCACCGAGCCCCGGCCGAAACGGCTGTTGCCCAGCGCGCGCAGCCAATGGCCGAAACGGTTTTCCCGGACCAATTGGCCATGCAAGCGCTGATGCACCTGACGCACGCGGCGGCGCTCGGTGAGCAGGTGATTGCCCAGCAATAACAGCGAACCGAGGAACAATAACAGCGCGGCGAGCCAGACCATTTCAAACGCTCCGCAACATGCGCCACAGCGCCAGACTGCCCAGCACCTGCAACGCGGCGGCGCTGAGCAGCATGGTCTGGCCGCTTTCGTCGTGCCACATGCCGAGCATGTAGCCGGGGTTGGTCAGCATGAAGTAGCTCACCAGAATCAGCGGCAGCAAACCCAAAACCCAAGCGGTCATGCGCGTTTCCCCCGTCAACGCGCGCAGCTGCCGCGCGCCCTGGTCGCGCTCGCGGATCAGTTTGATCAGATTCTCCAGCAACTCGCTGGCGTTGCCGCCGTAGCGGTGGTTGACCTTCAGGCCGAGGGCGAACATGCGCAATTCGTCCTGCTCGTAGAGTTCGGCAAAATCGCTGACGGCGTCAGGCAAGTTCACCCCCAGTTGCACGTTGCGCTGCACCCGGCCCATGGCCGCTTTCAAAGGGTCTTCACTGGCTTCGATGGCGCCCAGGACTGCGTCGCTGAGGGTGCGGCCGGACTTGAGGCTGCGCACGGTGTGGTCGAGCAGTTGCGGCAGTTGTTCGATCATGCGGCGAATCCGTTGCCGGTAGCGAATGGCGATGTACAACCGCAACGCCACGGGCGGGACGAGCAACATGATCAGCAAACCAACCCAGCTCCCGAGTATAAATCCCAGGCCCATCGCCGCGGCCCACAGGCTCAGCCACAGGCCGAAACGCTCGCTCGGCCGACCGAGGCCGGCACGTAAAAACATCCGTTCCAGTCCCACCCATTTCGTCTGTTCCACGGCCAATTGCGGTTGCCCCGCAGCGAGTCGATTGAGGACTTTTTCCGTCGCGGTCTTGCGCAGGCCTTGCAGGAACAGATAGATCGACAGCCCGAGCAGCATCAGGCAAATGGCGATGAGAATGATCGGTCCCAGCATCTGCGTGCTCCTCGCCGTCAGCCCAGGTGAGCGTCTTGGCGCAGCTTGTCGCCGGCCGGGTTGACCGCTTCGCGCACAAAGCCAAAGCCCGTGCGGCGGTCGAGGCGGAACAGGGTGTTGGTGACGTAGACGTCCTCGCGGATGCCGACCACTTCCACCACTTCACTGACGCAGCGCCGGCCATCGGGCATACGCGTCAGTTGAATGATCACGTCAAGGGCGGCGCAGATCATCTGACGCAAGGTGCGTTCGGCAATCGAGCGCCCGGTCAGGCCGACCAAAGTCTCCAGACGCAGCAACGCGTCCTGGGCATTGTTGGCGTGCACGGTGCTCATCGAACCGTCGTGGCCGGTGTTCATCGCGGTGAGCACGTCGACCACTTCGACGCCACGGATTTCGCCGAGAATGATCCGGTCGGGACGCATGCGCAGGGCGTTGCGAATCAGGTCGCTGGCCTTGACCTCGCCATGACCCTCGGCATTCGGCGGACGGGTTTCCAGACGCACCACATGCGGATGGCCGAGTTGCAGTTCGGCGACGTCCTCGATGGTCACCAGCCGCTCGTGCGGGTTGATCAATTGGCTGAGGATGTTCAACAGCGTGGTCTTGCCGGTGCCGGTGCCGCCGCTGATCAGGATGTTGCAGCGCCTGCCCACGGCGTTCTGCAGGAATTCGAAAATTGCCAGATCGATGGTCTGCATCGCCATCAGGTCGGTGCTCTTGAGCATGTCCTTGCGGAATTTGCGGATCGACAGGCACGGGCCATCGAGGGCGATCGGCGGGATGATCGCGTTGACCCGGCTGCCGTCCGGCAGGCGCGCATCGACCATCGGCGAGGACTCATCGAGGCGGCGGCCGAGCGGCGCAAGGATGCGTTGCATGACCCGCTCGACGTGATGCGCATCGATAAAACGCAGATCGCTTTGATGCAGTACGCCGTCGCGCTCGATGAACACCCGGTGCGGGCCGTTGACCAGAATTTCCGTCACCGACGGGTCACGCAGCAGGACTTCCAGTGGGCCGAAACCGGTGAGCTCGTCGACGATTTCCTCGCCCAGGCGCTCCATCTCGTAGCGCGAAATCGCCAGGTGCAAACGCGCGATGTATTCGGCGACCTTGTCGGTGACGAACTGCGCCAGTTGCTGGCGTGAACCTTCCAGCAGGTTTTTCCCCGACTCCTCGATCGCGTCGATGATGTAGCGGTGCAGAACCAGTTTCAGGCCTTCGTGATCGCTGTTGCCGATCGCTCCGCGTGGCGTCGCGCCAAAGAGTTTTTCTGCGCTCATGAGTGACCTCGCAGACGATCAAACCAGGTGACTTTCGGTTTGCTCAGGCCTTCGGAACGCTTGGCCAGACGTTCGCCGAGGGCGCGCAGGCTCTGGGTGAGTTTCTCCCGGGGCGCCAGTTCGAACAGACTCACGCCCTGGTTTTTCGCGTTCAGGCGCACGTCGGGACTAAAGGCCAGCACGGCGATGACTTCCAGATTGAAGGTCTTGCCCAGGGTCTCGGCATCCGGCGCGACGTTGCTCAGGTAGCGATCGATCAGCAAGCGCCCGTGCTCGAGTTTCATGCCTTTCTCGCGCCACTGGTTGAGCACGGCGAGGTTGCGTCGGCAGTTGAGGACGTTCTGGTCGGTGTACCACAGCAGTTTGTCGCAATGGCTGACGAAGGTGCGCAACGCTTCACTGTCGGCCTGCCCGGTGAGGTTCACGACAATGTGCTGGAAGTGCTGGCGCAAGGCGCTGAGCAGCATGTACAGCTCGGCGGCACTGGTGGATTCCAGCGGCTCGTCAGTGTTGGCGTAGGCAAGAATGCGCAGGCCGTGCTCGGCGCTGGTGAAAGCGCTGTCGATCAGCGTGGCGTCGAGGCGGCGCAAATGACGCAGGGCATCGCCGAAGTGAAACGAGCTCTCCAGACCCAACAGCGCCAGACTATCGCCACGCGGCAGACCGAGGTCGAGCAGCAGGGTTTGCTGGCCGCTTTTCTGCACGACCATGGCCATGTGATTGGCGATCAAGGCGCCGTCCGACGCGCCTTGCACACCGTACAGAACGGTGAGGCCGCCGAGCTGGGTGCTAGGTGTAACGGCCGGCAGACGCTTACTCAGGCGCCGCACCAGTCCGGCGACTTCGCTGGAACGCGAGCCATAGGCCACGAAATCCCGTGCGCCGGCGCGCATTGCATTGAGCACCAGCTGATTGTCCATGCCGTCGCCGAGAGCAACGATCGCCAGCATCGGCTTGGCTTCCAGCGCACCTTCGATCAGCGCGCTCTGCGCCACGACATGCTCGCGGTCGAGACCGACGAAGACCAGACTGGCGAACGTTACATCGACCAGTGCGAGCAATTCGTCGAGGCTGCCGGCACCGGCGCTGATGACCTGGCCGAGTGGCGCGAGGGCGCTTTGCAGCCATTCCACATCGGTGCTGTTGCGGGTGATGGCGAGAAAGGTCTGGCTGAGATTCTGGTTCATTGCGACAACCCGCTGCGCTTGTCGAAGTTGCCGTTCTCGAGGAAGAACATGCGATAGAAATTCGGGTCGTAATTGCGCAGTTTCTCCCCCGGCAACGACGGCAAACGCGCGTCCGCCGCCAATGGCTGGACCAGATGCGGGGTGACGATCATCAGCAGCTCGCGCTCTTCGCGTTTGATCTGCGAACCCTTGAAAAACGCGCCGAGGATGGGAATGTCGCCCAGGCCGGGAAACTTGTTCACTTGCGAGCTGTTGGTGGTGCTGATCAAACCGCTGATGACAAAACTTTCGCCATCACCCAGCGACACGCTGGTGTCGGTACGGCGGATGGTCAGCGCCGGAACGGTGGTGCCGGCGATGTTCACCGCGTTGGCAAAATCCAGTTCGCTGACCTCCGGGGCGACCTTCAGCGCGATGCGGTCGCGGCCGATGATGGTCGGCGTCAGGGTCAGGCGGATGCCGAACTCCTTGTACTCGATCGACACGCTGTCGCTGCCGGAACTGGGCACCGGAATCGGGATTTCCCCGCCGGCCAGGAAGCTTGCACTCTGCCCGTTCAGTGCCACCAGACTTGGTCGCGCGAGGGTGTAGGCGAAGCCGCTGGTTTCCAGGGCGTTGATGATCGCCATGGTCTTGCCGCCGACCCAGGAGAAATTGAACAGCGAGTTATCCACCGGCAGGCGCGGCTGCGGCACGCCGTCGATCGGTGGCAGCGTGCCGGGCGAACCGAACAGGAAATTGCCGCGCGTGCCGATCAGCGACGCCGTGGCTTCCTTGAGTTTGGTGCGGCTGACTTCGACGAAACGGATGTCGGTCTGCACTTGCGACGGCAGGGTCGGATCGTCGGACGGCACGCTGCTGGTCAGCGCCGTGGTCGCCGCGCCCTGGACAAAGACCATGGCTTTCTGCGGCTGCGCCGAGCAGGCGGTCCAGACCATCAGGCTGGTCGCGCCGGGGCCGACGCCCGTGAGCAAAAAGGACGAACCGCCATTGGCATGCACGTCGGCAATTTTCGGGTCGCCCACTGCCAGCCGAGTGATTGCCACCGATGACTGCATGTCCTGCTGGAAGCCTTCACCGATTTCGATCACCGAGGGCAGGCGCGGCAGTGCCGAGCAATTGCCCACCGCCGCGAAGGCGCTGTTCATCGTCAATCCCAACAACAGCAAGGCCCGGAGCGCCGGTTTCAATGTCGGTCTGAGTCGACTCTGCATGCACGTGAATCCTTGCGCAGTCATGGGGTTTGTTGGCTGATCTGGTTGCCGCGTATGATTTCCACCGCAGGCCTGGGCGCCGCGCCGGCACTGGCGGTGGCAGGTGCTCTTTGCGCGCTGCCCAGGGCGAGTTGGGTGAACTGGAAAAGCTGACTGTTGGCGCGATCCAGGTGCGCGGGCGATTGCGCTTCGCCGGCCCAATATTTGGCCAGCCGCTGTTCTTCGCTGCTGCGCACCGCGAGGCGCAAGGTGCCGACTTGAGTGGCAAGCATCAGGCGACTGAGCAGTTGTTCCGGCACCGCCAGCACCACGGTGCGTGCGGCGATGCGGCGCTGGTCCTGTTTGAGTTTTTCTTCGGCGCTGAGGTTGGGGGAAGCCGGTTGGCCGTCGTTGGTCAGGCCGTACTGATCACCGACCCCGAGCACGCGCAAAGCCGGAACGGCGATCTGCGCCGACTGCTGCAGATTGCTCGCGTCCTCGCGCAGATACAGCAGCACATCGACGTAATCCCCCGGCAGCAACTGCCCGGCGCCACCGATCACTTCATCGACGGCCACGGTGAGCGCGCGCTCGTCGCGGCGAATCATCCGCGCCAGCGCGCCGCCGGCCTGAAAGCTTTCGTCATTCAGCCAGGTGCCGGCGCTGAGGTGGCGCCAAGGTGTGCGACCGACTGCTTGTTCAATGCTGGTCAGGCTGCCGGCCGGTGCGCTGCGCAGTTTTTCCACGGTCACATCGGCGGCGGTCAACGGCGTGAACGGCGCTACATCGTGGAGCAGCACCACCACCGGTTGGCGGGTCTGGTCTTCGGCAATCGCGACAGTCTGTTCAATGCTGACCGCTGGGGCGACGGGCGCTTCGGCGACCGGGGCCGGCTGACGACTGAGCACCAGCCCCCAGTAACCGACAAAAACCGCGCCGAGCAACAGCAACGCGGCTAGGCCCATGGTGACGCGACTGTTCATGACGGCTCTCCCTTTCCTGCTGCACAACCGATTGCATTTGCTTGCGAAAGGCGGACTGCTTCGGCAGCTATGAACATGCAACTATTTCGCTATTTCCAAGCTAGCTGATCCAAGCAAAAGCGCCATTAATGACAGGCGAAATAACCGTACCAAAGTATGAATCTGGCCAGTTAACAGCCGGAAACGGCGGAAAAACGATGGGATTAATGCTTTGTGATTAATGCGTTCTTACAGTTGTTGGGCGGGGGTTTGTTGACAATGCTCAGGTGGCACGGTGGAACCTTGCCGCGGTGGTGATGTCGGCGCCAGAGGCGCGAAGGAGTGGACCTATGTTTCGTATGACTTTTGATTATGTGATCGCCAAGGCTCGCGCGTTTGCCCGCAGTGAAGAGGGTGCTTCGGCGATCGAGTATGCGATTGTGGTGGCGATGGTGGCGGTGGTGGTTGTGGCGTTCATTACGCCGATTGGAGATCGGATCCTGGCGATATTCAACAGCATTTTGAATGCACTTCCGGCGGCACCGGCACCGGCTCCGACTCCTTAAGCACCCTTCGATTTTTATGAACTCTGCACCTGGCTGATATCGCACTACACTGGATTTACCTTTCAGTATTCAGGTATTGCCTATGAACGCGTCTTCGTCGCCCCGCCAACAGTTGCTTCTGGTTGATGATGAAGAAGACGCGTTGCTGGAGTTGGCGGAGTTGCTGGAGGGGGAGGGGTTTGTCTGTCATACCGCGACGTCGGTGAAGTTGGCGTTGCATCTGTTGACCCGGCATCCTGATATTGCTTTGGTGATTACTGATCTGCGTATGCCGGAGGAGTCGGGCATGTCGTTGATCAGGCGGTTGCGTGAGCATACGTCGCGGGAGCATTTGCCGGTGATTGTGATGTCGGGGCATGCGGATATGGAGGATGTCAGCGATATGTTGCGGTTGCAGGTGCTGGATCTGTTTCGCAAGCCGATTTATCACGTTAGGTTGTTGGAGACTCTCGATAATTTGTTTCCCAAGCCTCGGGTTGGGGCTGGGTGAACTCGGCGGCCTTTGGGCCGACCGTGTTCTTGGGGGGTGGGGGAATATCCGTTGCTGCGGGTGTTGCGGCTGGCGGTTTCGCCCTTACGGCGACTTACTTTTTTACAAGCGCCTAAAAAAGTAAGCAAAAAACGCTTGCTCCTACGTTCGGCCCTCGCAGGCTCGGGTTCCTTCGCTCCGGGATCGATCCGGGCGCAGCGGCTACGGTTTGCTTCGCTGCACCTCCTTCCGCTGTGTCTGGCTGCGCCAGACGGTCGCTGCGCTCCCACGCCCGGATCAATCCCTCCACTCAGCCTTCCGACGTCGCCGGTGGATCAAGATCAAGAGCACTCGAGCTTGCGCTCATTGTTGAGTGGTGCGGCTTCGCCGCGGGCAGCTGCGCTGCTTTGCTTTTGCTTTTGCTTTTGTGGGAGCGAGCCTGCTCGCGAAGGCGGCCTGCCAGCCGACCTGTTTCTCGCTG
>NZ_RCNZ01000093.1:0-9300 GCF_004307525.1 Pseudomonas sp. Sample_21
TAACCCAAAAGGCTTGCTCCTACGTTCGGCCCTCGCAGGCTCGGGTTCCTTCGCTGCGGGATCGATCCGGGCGCAGCGGCTCCGGTTTGCTTCGCTGCACCTCCTTCCGCTGTGTCTGGCTGCGCCAGACGGTCGCTGCGCTCCCACGCCCGGATCAATCCCTCCGCTCAGCCTTCCGACGTCGCCGGTGGATCAAGATCAAAAAGCACTCGAGCTTGCGCTCATTGTTGAGTGGGGCGGCTTTGCCGCGGGCAGCTGCGCTGCTTTGTTTTTCTGTGGGAGTGAGCTTGCTCGCGATAGCTATCTCAGAGATACGAGTGTGCAGCGGATCTACCCTGATCCCTGTGGGAGCTGGCTTGCCAGCGATGGCGGCCTTCCAGCCGACCAGTCTCTGACGGGTATACTCAATTTCAACTGTGGGAGCGAGCCTGCTCGCGAAGGCGTTGGGTCAGTCAATACGTAAGTGGCTGAACGAACGCTTTCGCGAGCAGCTCGCTTTCACAATTTGTTTTGTGCTGTCCGCTGCTATGGGTACATCCTCAGTTCTGTTACCCGCGAATAAACGCCAACAAATCCGCATTGATGGTTTCCGCTTGCGTGGTCGGCATGCCATGCGGGAAGCCCGGATACGACTTCAGTGTGCCGTTGGGCAGCAGTTTCGCCGATAACGGTGCGGAGTTGGCGTAGGGCACGATCTGGTCATCCTCGCCGTGCATGACCAGCACCGGCACGGTGACTTTTTTCAGGTCTTCGGTGAAGTCGGTCTGCGAGAACGCGACGATGCCGTCGTAATGCGCCTTGGCGCCGCCGATCATGCCCTGGCGCCACCAGTTGGCGATGATTCCTTCAGCCGGCTCGGCGCCTGGGCGGTTGTAGCCGTAGAAAGGTCCGCTCGGCACATCGCGATAAAACTGCGCGCGATTCGCCGCCAACTGCGCTTGAAAGCCATCGAACACCGATTTCGGCAAACCGCCGGGGTTGCTTTCGGTCTGCACCATCAACGGTGGCACGGCGCTGATCAACACCGCTTTGCGGACCTTGTCCTGACCATGCCGGGCGATGTAATGGATCACTTCGCCGCCGCCGGTGGAATGGCCGACGTGCACCACGTTGCTCGTACCCAGATGATTGACCACCGCCAGCACATCGTCGGCGTAGTGATCCATGTCGTGGCCATCCCAGACCTGGCTGGAGCGCCCGTGTCCACGTCGATCATGGGCAATCACCCGAAAGCCCTGTGCCAGGAAAAACAGCATCTGCGCGTCCCAGTCATCCGAACTGAGCGGCCAGCCGTGGTGGAAGTGGATCACCGGCGCGTCGCGCGGGCCCCAGTCCTTGTAGAAGATATCGACGCCGTCTTGAGTGGTGACAAAGCCCATATTCGTTACTCCTGACCTGTGATGGACAACCGCGATGTACGCGGACCGTTTGCGCAGAGGTACGACGACTCAGTGCGAGCCGTTATCAACTGTAGGAGCAATGCCGGGGTCTGCATGACCGCTGGTCACAACGTCTGGCTTCAAGCGCAAATTAGGCTTTGCTGAAAGGGATAAGCGCGGGCGTCCGTAGGTTTTTCCGACCACAGCGACGCCCCTTCGCACCACCGTGAGCCTGAGGAAATCCGCCGATGCTGACCCTTAATATCAATGGCAAGGATCAGGAGCTCGATGTCCCCGCCGACATGCCGCTGCTCTGGGTTCTGCGCGATGTCGCGCACCTGACCGGGACCAAGTTCGGTTGTGGCATGGCCCAGTGCGGCGCCTGCACCGTGCACGTCGACGGCGCGCCATTACGTTCCTGTATCACTCCGGCGACTGCCGTCGCCCACGGGCAGAAAATCCTGACCATCGAGGGCTTGTCCAGCGATGGCTCGCACCCGGTGCAGCAAGCCTGGGCCGAGCTGGACGTGGTGCAGTGCGGTTACTGCCAGTCCGGGCAGATCATGTCCGCCGCCGCGTTGCTGGCGAAGATTCCCAAGCCCACCGACAGCGATATCGATCAGGCGCTCTCCGGCAATATCTGCCGCTGCGGCACCTATCCGCGCATTCGCGCAGCGGTCAAACGCGCCGCCGAAATCGGCTGAGTCATTCTCTGGGAGAGGAACGATGAACAGTCCCGTATCGCGTCGCGGGTTTCTCAAGGGCAGCGCACTGTTGAGCGGCGGCTTGATGGTGGCGTTCGTGGTGCCCGGGGCCAATCGCTTTGCCCGCGCGGCAGAAAATCAGAACAAGACCTTCGCGCCCAACGCGTTCCTGCGCATTGCGGCGGACAACAGCGTCACCGTGCTGCTCGGCCATTCGGAAATGGGCCAGGGCATCTGGACCGGCCTGACCATGCTGATCGCCGAAGAACTGGACGCCGACTGGTCGAAAATCCGCGTCGAGCACTCGCCAGCCTCGGCGGCCGATTACGGCTTGCCGGCGTTTGGCGGCATGCAGATCACCGGCGGCTCGACGTCGACCTGGATGGAATTCGACCGCTATCGACTGGCCGGGGCGACGGCGCGGCAGATGCTCGTGGAAGCGGCTGCGAAACGCTTCGACGTCGCGCCGTCGACGATTCGCACGGAGTCCGGCGTGGTGATCGCCGGGGACCAACGCGCGACCTACGGCGAACTGGCCGATGCCGCCGGGCAACTGCCGGTGCCTGACCCGAAAACCATCACTTTCAAGGAAGCCAAGGACTGGAAAGTCATCGGCAAACCAACCAAGCGTCTCGACACCCCGGAGAAGATCACCGGCCGCGCCAGATTCGGCATGGACGTGCAGTTCGAAGGCCTGATGACCGCGATGGTCGCCCGCGCGCCGGTGTTTGGCGCCACGGTGAAATCCTTCGAAGGCGCCGCAGCGCTGGCCATTCCCGGCGTGCACAAGGTGGTGCAGGTGCCCAGCGGCGTGGCGGTGGTGGCCGAGCATTTCTGGGCGGCGAAGCTGGGCCGTGATGCGCTGAAGGTCGATTGGGATCTTGGGCCGCTGGCCGACATGAGCAGTGAAAAACTGCTGGAGAGTTTCCGCAAACTGGCAGCGACGCCGGGTACTTCCGCCACGCAGGCGGGGGACGCCAAGGCCAATTTCGGCAAAGCCGCGAAGAAAATCGAGGTCGAATACAGCGTGCCTTACCTGGCCCACGCGCCGATGGAACCGCTCAATTGCACGGTGAAAATCAGCGCCGGCAAATGCGAGATCTGGACCGGCACGCAGTTTCAGACCCTCGACCAAATGGTCGCCAGTAAGATCACCGGGCTCAAGCCCGAGCAGGTCGAAATTCACACGGAATTTCTCGGCGGTGGCTTTGGTCGCCGTGCCAATCCGACTTCGGATTTCGTCGCCGAAGCCGTGCAAGTGGCGAAAGCAGCGGGCTTGCCGGTGAAAACTGTGTGGGCGCGCGAGGATGACATTCGCGGCGGCTACTACCGCTCGATGTATCTGCACAAGGCGCAGGTCGGGCTGGGCGCTGATGGTTTGCCGATGAGCTGGCAGCATGTGCTGGTGGGGCAGTCGATCATGGCCGGGACGATGCTTGAGGCGACGATGGTCAAGAACGGCATCGATGCCACCTCGGTCGAGGGCGTGGCCGACAGTCCGTACATCAAGGATCTGCCTCATCATCAGGTCGACCTGCATTCGCCGCAGACCGGCATCAATGTGTTGTGGCTGCGTTCGGTCGGCCATACCCACACGGGTTTCGTCATGGAATCGCTGATCGATGAACTGGCGACGGCGGCGGGCAAGGATCCGGTGGAGTACCGGCGAACGCTGCTCAAGGCGCACCCGCGCCACCTCGGCGTGCTCAATCTGGCGGTGGAGAAGGCCAACTGGGGCGCGCCGTTGCCGGACGGGCATGCTCTGGGCGTGGCGGTACACGAGTCGTTCGGCAGCTACGTGGCGCAAGTGGCGGAGGTGTCTCAGGACAATTTGGCGATCCGCGTGCATCGGGTGGTCTGCGCGGTGGACTGCGGCATTGCAGTGAATCCGCAGAGCATCGCCGCGCAGATGGAATCGTGCATCACCTTCGGTCTCGGCATGGCCTTGCACAGCAAACTCACCGTCAAGGACGGCGGCGTCGTGCAGTCCAACTATCACGATTATCAGGTGTTGCGGCTCAACGAAATGCCGGTGGTGGAAGTGCATATCGTCCCCAGCAGCGAGAAACCCGGCGGCATCGGTGAGCCCGGTGTGCCACCGACCGCACCGGCCGTGGCCAACGCCGTGTTCGCCTTGACCGGGCAACGCCTGCGCGAACTGCCACTGCAACTGTCGGGGGTGTGAGATGAAACGACATCTTGTGTTGGGCACCGTCGTGTTGCTCGGTCTTGGTGGCTATGCCTCGGACCTGTTTGCCGAGGATCAGCAGGCGTTGAAAGCCTTCGCCACGGTGCAGAAAGTGTTCCAGAGCCCGCGCTGCCAGAACTGCCACATTCCCGGCGATTCGCCGTTGCAGTTCGACGCCGGCATCCCCCACGCGATGAATGTGGTGCGCGGCATGGATGGCAAGGGCGCTGCCGGTTTGCCCTGCGCCACCTGCCACGCCGAAAGCAATCCGCCGGCCAGTTACGGCCCTCATGCGCCGCCGGGTGCGCCACACTGGAGCCTGCCGCCAGCGGCGCACAAAATGGCCTGGATCGGTCTGCCTTCGGACAAGCTTTGCACCATGATCAAGGACCGCGCGAGCAATGGCGACCGGGATTTCGCCGCGCTGTTAAAACACGTCAGCGAAGACAAACTGGTGCTCTGGGGCTGGAATCCCGGGGCAGGACGCGCACCGGTGCCGGTGCCGCACGACATTTTCGTTGCGCAATTCAAACTCTGGGCCGACGCCGGCGGACCGTGTCCGGTGGCGCAGATGTGAAGCCTCGGCGATTTAACGCTACGCTCAACGCATGACTGTCTACGGAGTGTGCGCATGCTGGTGCCCGGAAAGCCTGCCAATGAAGCTGCACGTATCGACGCGCTGCATGGCCTGAATCTCAATTCGGAGCCGGAGGAACGTTTCGATCGCCTTACGCGCTTGGCCAAGCGTTTGTTCAACGTGCCGATCGCTCTGGTCACGCTGGTCGACAAGGATCGCCAGTGGTTCAAATCATGTGTGGGTCTGGATGTCAGCGAGACTTCGCGCGATGTGTCTTTCTGCGGCCATGCGATTTTGCAGAACGAGCTGATGCTGGTCCCCGATGCGCTGGAAGATCTGCGCTTTCATGACAATCCGCTGGTCACCGGCGCGCCGAATATTCGCTTTTACGCCGGGTACCCACTGACCGTGCCGGACGGTAACAAAATGGGCACCTTGTGCCTGATTGATACCAAACCTCGCCATCTCGATGACGAAGAGCGCGCGCTGCTGCGTGACCTCGCGGAGATGGCCGAGCAAGAGTTGTTGGCGGTGCAGATGGCGAGCATGGATGAGTTGACGCTACTGTCCAATCGCCGTGGTTTCAAGCAGCTGGCCCAGCATGCCCTGGATGCCTGCGCGCGTCTGAACCGGCCGGCGACGCTGCTGTTTTTCGATCTCAACGACTTCAAGCAGATCAACGATCTGTATGGGCATGCCGAAGGCGACAGTGCGCTGAAGACCTTCGCCGATGTGCTGCGCATTGCCTTTCGCGAAAGCGACGTGGTCGGACGCCTGGGCGGCGATGAGTTCGTCGCATTGCTGACTGGCTCCAGCCACGTTGAAACCACGCGGATCATGGCCCGGCTCAAGGAAATCCTCGAAGAGCGCAATGCCACGCTGCACCGCGGTTACGCGATTCGCTTCAGCGTCGGCCAGATCGAATACGACCCCACGCGCCACGAAACCGTTGATCGGCTGCTCGCCGATGCGGATGGCGCGATGTATGCGCACAAGCAAGCTCTGAAAGGCTGCTAGCACCGGCACCATCGCTGGCGAGCCAGCTCCCACAGGTTTCGATGGCGCGGAGGATTTTTCAATTCAGCACCATCTCTGTGGGAGCGAGCCTGCTCGCGAAGGCGTCAGCCGATTCATCGCCGGGTTCGCCAGTGCTCAGCGCTTGGGCGGGCTCAGCTTCTGGTAAAACGCCAGCCATTTCTCGTGACTGGCCGCGGCATCCTCGAGTTCGGGCATGCGCAACGCGTCTTGCAAGGCTTTCGCTTCATAAGCATCGAACAGATGCCGGACGGCGGTGCTGGCAATGGCGTTGACTCTGTTGGAGGCGAAGGTATCGGGCACGGCGGTGCGTGCCTGTTGCGCCAGTGGTGCGCCCTCAATATCGAGGCGAGTGATAAACGCCTTGCAGGTGGCGTTCAAGCGAGGCTTGGAGCCGTTTTTATAGGCTTCGGCGTCGAGGGGCAGCGTTTTCGCCGCTTCTTTCGCCACCGATGGTTTGAGTAATGCGATGTCGATATCGCGACGCAGCACCACTTCATCTCTGCTGGTGAAAATCTCGAAGACTCTGGTTGGCCGCCCATGCAGCAGTGCCAATATGCCAAACGGCGCCGTGCCGGCCTTGGAAAGTTTGTCGGTGGCTGCCGATACTGGCCGCAGGGCGAGCAATTCCAGCGTGTTGTCTTCGAGGTCGAGCCGTTGCGCCAACGGCAACCGGCAGAACGCCTCCTTGAGAATCGCGACATGCGCGTCCTTCATATGCTTGAGGCGCGCCGCCAGCGCTGCATGAAAAGCGCTTGCCACGTTGTTCAGTCTGGGCAGCGAGGCAATCATCGATGGCAGTTGCAATTGTGCATTGCTCGATTGCCATCCCTGCATGTCACCCGTTAGCTTGCCGGCAATGTGTAATTGGCTCAGGGAATAATGTGGCCCGGTTGTATCAGCGTCCGAGGCTGGAACAAACAGTGCCTTCTCTGTCAGGTGAGGGGAATCAGCGAAGATCTTGCGCAGATCCGCGAGGGCAATAGTGGCGGGGGTGGGCGGTGACGACTGGAAGGCCCGGCGGTAAAAATCGTAAATCAGACGATTGTGGTTGCGAAAGAGCAGATCGGCTTGCTTGAGCGTGGCGGCGTCATAGACCGTGACTTGAAAATCGGCATCGCGCTGGATCAGCCCTCGTGCAACCGCCCAGTCCACTACGACCGAGGCACACGGCTCCTCGCGCAGAAACTTGTAGAAATCAGCCGGCGCCGGGCCTTTCGTCAGCTCGCGCAATTGCTCGTAGGTCATCAAGCGCGCCGCGCCCGGCAGGCGTCTTTCGATATACAGCACGACCTGTTTCAACCTCACCCAGCGCAGGCAACTCATATAAGGCAGTGATCGAGGAATGCCCCGGATGAGAAACTCCGGCGAGATGCCGGACAACAACAGGTGGGTCGCCAATGTCTTGTTCTTGACCAGTGCGAGTTGGGGTTGCCGGTCGATGAACCGGCGCACTTCGTCATAACTGTCGCCCCAGAAATCACTGCCCTCCAGGCGCTGGGCGACGATTCGGTTTATGTCTTCACCGGCGCTCGGTTCCAGGCTGAGAATCAATGCAGCGAGCAACAGCCGTTCGCGGTTGGTGGCCAGAAGGCGTTTTTTGTGAGACGGCGCTCCGAGGTTCTTCACCAACTGGTTGCCCAGCGTCCGTGCGCGCGACGTAATCAGGATACGACTGATCAGGTAGTCGGCTTTTGCCTTGAGGGTATTGAGCGGCAGATCGGTGTCGACCCCTTCACTGAGGTAGTCGATCAGTGGCGGCGAGTCTTCTGGCAAAAAAGCCTGGGTGGTGTCGATGATGCTCTGACGTTGCTGCGCGGTGAACCGCTCGGTCTTCGTCCAGGGTTGACCCAGCAGATACCACTGATTCATGTGCCCGGGACGCATGTGCAGATTGATCTTGTCCCATTTCGCCAGGGACAGGGCTTGCTCGACAGTTTTTGGCAACGGTAGCTCGTAAAAACGCAACATTTGCCCGAGGGTGACTTTACCGCTCGAGCGCAGGGCGCCGCCGGCTTCGCCTGCCTGAGCTTTAAGCTGGTCGCGATGAAGTTTCAGATCGGAATGCTTTTCCACTTCAGTCGTCAGGTTGACCCAGCCTTTGGCGCTGGCCGTGCCGACATGACCGGACTCGGTCACCAGCAATGGACTGTCGGCGGGCAACCCGTGCTGTTGCAAGATGGCTTGAAAATCCGCATTGGAGCTGAATATCTGCAAGCGCTCCTGGCCCAGCGCCATCTGCACCGAGAGCGTGGAATCCGGATGGGGCTCGCTGAATTCCTCGTAATCGATTCTGGCTTTGGGTGCCTTGTTCCAGCTCAAAACTTCCAGGCGTCGCCCAATATGCCGGACGTCCTCCAGATCGCCGAAGTCTTCGCGATAGCTGCGGATAGGGGTGCCGGTCTGCACGTAGTCACTGACGTAGGGCAGCTCAGGCCAACTGTGCTGTCGCAGGCGTTGCGCAAGCGCTCTGGCTTGTCCCGCATCTTCCGGCAGCGCAAATTCATAGCGACGCAGCAGCTCGCCCAATTTCAGGCGCGGGCCTCTGACAGGAGCGGAAACAGACGCCGAAGCAAGCGTTACCGGCGTATCGAGAAAGCCTCGTTGCTCGAACGGATCGCTCGCCAGCAACACCGCATCGATTCGATCGGCGATCGCCCTGAAATCATCCAGTTGCGCGTTGCGTTCCTTCACCACAGCCGACGTGCTGTGGCCGTTTTCATCGATGGCAGCCAGCCCGCTTTTCTTCAGTTCGGTGAGGATGACGCGGGCCTGAATCTGGTTTTGCGGTTCCGGGTAACCGTAGAACGCCAGCACCACTTGCCGTGGAAAGCGATACAGCGGGTTGGCGGACTTGCCGCCGATATAAGGCAGGCCCAACCCGGCAGGGTCGATGCGTTGGGAAATCGATTGCAGCATCGGCGCCACCTGCCACCAGCCAGAGTCGTCCTCCAGGGTGAAGGTGCGTACGTCGGAGGCGCCATTCGCTGGTGTGCGCGCTTGCAGAATGTCGCCTTTGATTTGCAAGGTATCCAGGTCGATGTGAAAGCGACTGGCCCAGTCGAGAAACTCAGGGCGTTCGAGGGCGGTCCAGTAAAGCTCCATCCATTCGCGCAGCAGGCATGGACGAGGAACCTCCAGCGTGCGTGCCGGCGTGGCCGCGGTGACCACCGGTACGGCGGTCAATTCTGCGATGAGATTGTGGATCAGCGTCTGTTCATGTACCGGTGTGTCGTTCATCTGCGCCTCCCTGGCGGCTGATAAGCATCGAGCGCCGAGTATCAAAGGCAGGGCAGGGTCGGTGGCGGTACATATGTAGTGCGGAGACCTTTTCTGCAGGAATAAAAAAACCCGCCGGATCCCAGACTGTGTGAAAACGCACTGATGGTGGTTCCAGCAAACGCCCCGACTTGTACG
>NZ_RCNZ01000081.1:0-9107 GCF_004307525.1 Pseudomonas sp. Sample_21
ACAAGTCGGGGCGTTTGCTGGAACCACCATCAGTGCGTTTTCACACAGTCTGATCGTGACCGGTTTTTTATTGCGGATTAACGAGGCATCAAGCGCCGTACACCGGCAGTTTCTTGCAGATGGCTTTGACTTTCTCGCGAACGGCGTCGATCACCGCTTCGTTGTTCAGATCAGCCAGGATGTCGCAGATCCAGCCGGCCAGCTCTTTGCACTCAGCCTCTTTGAAACCGCGAGTGGTCACAGCCGGAGTACCGAAGCGCAGGCCGGAGGTGACGAACGGCGAGCGTGGATCGTTAGGCACGGAGTTCTTGTTCACGGTGATGAACGCTTTGCCCAGAGCGGCGTCGGCATCTTTACCGGAGATGTCCTGCTTGATCAGCGACAGCAGGAACAGGTGGTTTTCAGTACCGCCCGAAACCACGTCGAAACCGCGTGCGATGAACACTTCGGCCATGGCCTTGGCGTTCTTCACCACTTGTTGCTGGTAAGCCTTGAACTCAGGCTGCAGCGCTTCCTTGAAGCAGATCGCCTTGGCCGCGATCACGTGCTCCAGCGGGCCACCCTGGGCGCCCGGGAATACTGCGGAGTTGAGCTTCTTCTCGATCTCGGCGTTGGCACGGGCCAGGATCAGACCGCCACGTGGACCGCGCAGGGTCTTGTGGGTGGTGGTGGTCACGACGTCGGCGAACGGCACCGGGTTCGGGTACACACCCGCGGCAACCAGACCGGCGACGTGAGCCATGTCGACGAACAGGTAAGCGCCGACCTTGTCAGCGATTTCGCGGAAGCGCGGGAAGTCGAGGATCTGCGAGTAGGCCGAGAAACCGGCAACGATCATTTTCGGCTTGTGCTCGACCGCCAGGCGCTCGACTTCGTCGTAGTCGATCAGGCCGTTGGCATCGATACCGTATTGAACGGCGTTGTACAGCTTGCCCGAGGAGGAAACGCTGGCGCCGTGGGTCAGGTGACCACCATGGGCCAGGCTCATGCCCAGAATGGTGTCGCCACCTTGCAGCAGAGCCAGGTAAACAGCGGCGTTGGCCTGGGAACCGGCGTGCGGCTGAACGTTGGCGTAATCGGCGCCGAACAGTTCCTTGGCGCGGTCGATGGCCAGTTGTTCAACCACGTCCACGTATTCGCAACCACCGTAGTAACGCTTGCCCGGATAGCCTTCGGCGTACTTGTTGGTCAGGACCGAGCCTTGAGCTTCCATCACCGCTGGGCTGGTGTAGTTTTCCGAAGCGATCAGCTCAATGTGTTCTTCCTGACGCTGAGCTTCTTGCTCCATGGCGGCAAAAAGGTCGGCGTCGTACTTGGCAATAGTCAAATCACGGCTGAACATGGCGGTCCTCAAGGATCGGGGGCAGAAAAGGGGGGCATTCTAACCCAACCGCTTTTGGATGACATATGAAACGACGTCATGTCGCAGACAAGTGGCGTTCATGACAGATGTGCGGTGCTTTTGCCGGCCCCTTCGCGAGCAGAGGGGCATTGATCGTTCCCACGCTCTGCGTGGGAATGCAGCCCGTGACGCTCCGCGTCAACTGCCGAAGCGGACGCAGAGCGTCCAGTGAGGCATTCCCACGCGGAGCGTGGGAACGATCGAAGGCTGCGATCTTTTCGGGCGCGCCGCAGATCGTCAGTCGAACATGAACAGCGCGTCGTTACAGAACTGCGCTTCAAACCGTCCCGCCGGCATCGGCCGGCCGAACAGATATCCTTGCACCTCATCGCAGCCATGCTCGCGCAGGAAGTCCAGTTGCTCATGGGTTTCCACACCCTCGGCGATTACCGCCAGGTTCAGGCTGTGGGCCATGGCGATGATCGCCCGGGCGATCTGCGCGTCCTGTTCCCCGGACGGCAGGCCGTCGACGAAAGTACGGTCGATCTTCAGCACGTCGATCGGGAATTGCTTGAGGTAGTTCAGCGATGAATAACCGGTGCCGAAGTCATCGACCGCGATGCTCAGGCCGAGGTTCTTCAGCCCGGCAAGAATCTGCATCGCCTCGCTGACTTCGCGCATCAGGATGCTTTCGGTCAGTTCCAGCTCCAGACACGCCGGCGGCAGGCCGGTTTCGCGCAGGATCGTCGCGATTCGCGTACCCAACTGGCCGTCGGAGAACTGCCGTGCGGAAATGTTCACCGACACCTTCGGCACCCGCACCCGTTGCTGGTGCCAGGTTTTCAGCTGTCGACAGGCCTCGCTGATGACCCAGTCGCCAACGTCCACCACCAGACCAAGCTCTTCCAGCACCGGAATGAAATCCCCCGGCGGCACCAGCCCGCGACGCGGATGGCGCCAGCGCAGCAGCGCTTCGGCGCCGGTCAGGCGCTTGCCGTCGCCACTGAACTGCGGCTGGTAATACAGGACGAATTCGTTCTGCTCCAGCGCATGGCGCAGATCGCTTTCCAGTTCCAGACGCTCCAGCGCACTGGCGTTCATGTCGGCCTGATAGAACTGGAAGTTGTTCTTGCCGCGTTCCTTGGCGTGGTACATCGCCGTGTCGGCGTTTTTCATCAACTGGCTGAGTTCATTGCCGTCCTGCGGACTCAGGGCGATGCCGATACTGGCGGTGACGAAGAACTCGCGGCCCTCGAGCACGAACGGCCGCACCAGGCTGGCGAGAATCTGCTCGGCCACGTGAATCGCCCGGTTCAGCGCCAGTTCGCGGTTGGAGCGATGCTGCAGCAGCAGGGTGAATTCGTCGCCGCCCATGCGCGCCACGGTGTCATCGTCATCGACGCAGGCCAGCAGGCGCGTGGCCATGTCCTTGAGCATGCGGTCGCCGGCGGCGTGGCCCAAAGAGTCGTTGATCGGTTTGAAACGGTCGAGGTCGAGGAACATCAGCACCACCCACGACTTCTGCCGTTCGGCCGCTTGCAGCGCGGTGTGCAGACGATCCTGGAACAGCGTGCGGTTCGGCAGGTGGGTGAGGGCGTCGTAATAGGCGAGGCGGTGGATGCGCTGCTCGCTGGCCTTGCGCTCGCTGATGTCGCTGAAGAAACACACGTAACTGGCCAGATCGCCCTCGTCGTCGAGCACGGCCGTAATGCCGACCCACGCCGGGTAGTGCTCGCCGTTACGGCGCTTCATCCATACTTCGCCTTCCCAGGTGCTGTGCTCGTGCAACTGCTTGAGCACGTAGCGCAAGTGCGCGTCCTGTTGCTCGTCGACGGTGAGCATGTTCGGCAATTGGTCGAGCACTTCGCCAACGCTGTAGCCGCTGACCCGACTGAACGCTTCGTTGGCCTGGACGATGTACCCAGCGGGGTCGGTGATCAGGATCGCCGAAGTCGAGTGCTCGAATACCGTGGCGGCCATGCGCAGATCTTTTTCGGCACGGCGCTGCTGGCTGATATCGCGGCCGACGCCGAGCACGCCTTCGAACGCGCCGTGTTCGTCCCACACCAGCACCAGACGCAGTTCGATCGGAATCTTGCGGCCATCGGCACGCAGGCAATCGAAGAGGAACAGCTGCGTTTGCACCTGACTGCGCAGCAATGCCAGTTGCTCGGGCTTGTCCAGCGCCTTGCTGACGCGGTCCATCAGCACATGAATGCCGTTCAGTTGCCCGGGATTGGCGATGATCGATTGCCAGCCGTTCTGGAAAATCCATTCGGCGTTGTAACCGAGCACCGCCTGCACCGACGGGCTGACGTAGTTCAGCGAGAGCTTGCTGTCGGTGGAGAAAATCACGTCGCTGATGCTTTCGGCGAGCATGCGGTAACGCTGCTCGCTGTCACGCAGCGATTCGCTGGCCTCGATCTGTTCAGTGATGTCCTTGGCCACGCCGATGATCCGCGTGACCTGGTCGTGCTTGTCCCGCGCCAGCGCCTGTTCACGGATGTCGAAGCGCCGCCACTTGCCGTCGCGATGGCGGAAGCGCAATTGGCATTGCAACAACTGGCTGTAACCGGCGTGACGCTGCAACTGCCGCGAACGATGGTAATAGTCGGCGTCTTCCGGGTGCAGGAGGATTTCCCAGAAGTATTCGCCCATCTGATGCAGTTCAGTGCGGTTGTAGCCCAGGGTCTGGCCGAGGTGGTGGTTGCTGAAAATCATCCGCTGGCTGATCACGTCCTGCACATACAGATGATCGGGTACGGTGCGCACCACATCCGACCAGAAACCTTCACGCTCCAGCAGCGACAGTTCGATCAGCTTGCGGCTGGTGATGTCGTTGATGCTGAGGATCACCGCTTTATAGTCGTGCTGCTCCCTCGGCAGGCGCAAAACCATCCACAGATGCTGGTCGCGACCGTTGCTGTTGGGCAGTTTGATTTCCAGTTCCAGCTGTTTCTGCTGCTGCAGGACGGCGTCGAGGATCTGCTGACCGATCGCGCACTGCGGATGGCGCTGGCCATCGATCAGCAGTTGCCAGGCATCGTCGCAGGAGTGCACATCGAGCAGTTGCAGGGCGACCTGATTGACTTCGGTGACGCGCATTTCCGCGAGCAACTGCTGGCGCTGCTGCGGTTGGTCGAGCCAGGCCTTGAGCTGGTCACTGGTCTGGATCTGCGCCTTGTCGAACATCTGCTTGAGGCCGGACAGGTCAAGCACGCACAAGGCCACGCCGGTGCCTTCGAAAATATCCTGATAACGCCGCCGGCCTTCATGCACCTGGCGCTGACGCCGACGCATGTTCAGCAGCGCGATCACCGGCAACATCGAGAACGCCAGGCCGAGCAGGCATTTGCCGATGAACGCCGGCAGCAACTCTTCCAGTACGCGCTGGCGGTCGAACAGCCCGCGCAATTGCCAGTCGCTGCTGCTCAGCGGCACGGTCAGCACGGTGTTGGCGACATCGTCGGGCGTCAGCCCGCCAGCCTTGACCGAGGGCAGCCCGGCGTCGCGGCTGATGATCTGGTGATTGAGGCGGTTTTCCACCAGCCATAACGGGCGCAGGGCGGTGGCGTCCTGTTTGGTCAGCGAGTCGAAGAAGGTTGGCGTCAGGCGCAAGGCCCAGTAACCGCGACTGCTGCCGCTGGCCTGATGCAGTAGCAGATGCACCACCGAGCCGTCATCGGCATTGCTGAAGTAATGCGCCTGGACACGGCTGCGGCGCACCAGTTCGGTCAGGTAATCGGCGTCGGAACTGTCGGTGGCGCTGTCGCTGATGATCCGGCCGGAGGGCGAGAGCAGGGCCATGCTGCGCAGATCTGGCAGCGAGCGTTGCAGTTTGCGCAGGAGCATCTGCTGTTCGTCGGCGGTTTGCGGTTGTTCGACGATCGGTAGCAGATTGAGGGCGATTTGCGCATTCAGCGCCATGTTCAGGCTGACCTGGGCGGCGAGGTCGGCGGTGTAGTCGATGGTGTATTGGCGCTGATTTTTCTGAGTTTCGCGCAATTGATCGAGCAGTTGCCAGAACAGCAACGCGAGCAATAACAGCACGAGAGTGGCCAGCGCACCCTTCAATGTCCCGCGCAGGGGCGAGCCGGGCGCCGGTGGGGTGCTGCTCACAGAGGCTGGCGGAGTGACATTGGTCAAGCTGTGATCCTGCGATTTGGCTGGACTGGCGCGACGTGCACTATAAGCCGGACGCCCGAAGGGCGGCTAGCATGCCTTGACTCGTGGCGAAGTGCCAGCCCCTCTCGGCTGGACTGCCTTCCAGCATTAAGGTAGCTTTGCCGGTTAGACCGGGGGCGTTCCAGCCCCTACAATCAGACTTTTTCCAGCGCGCACGCATTGATCGCGATCAAGTGAACGACGCGCACAGTCTGGCCAGGCATCGCCTGCGCTCCAATCATTCATCTGTCACTGACCCAAGGTTCTCCATGGCTCAATACGTCTTCACCATGCATCGGCTGGGCAAAGTTGTTCCGCCGAAGCGGGAAATCCTCAAGAACATTTCGCTGTCCTTCTTCCCCGGCGCCAAGATCGGCGTGCTCGGCCTCAACGGTTCGGGTAAATCCACGCTGCTGAAAATCATGGCCGGCGTCGACACCGAGTTCGAAGGCGAAGCCCGTCCGATGCCGGACCTGAACATCGGTTACCTGCCGCAAGAGCCGCAGCTCGACCCTGCCAAGACCGTGCGTGAAGTGGTCGAGGAAGCGGTCAGCGTGATCAAGGATGCGCAAGCGCGTCTGGACGAGGTCTACGCGGCCTACGCCGACCCGGATGCCGACTTCGACAAGCTTGCTGCTGAACAGGCCAAGCTCGAAGCGATCCTGCAGGCCAGCGACGGCCACAACCTCGAGCGCCAACTGGAAGTCGCCGCCGATGCACTGCGTCTGCCGGCCTGGGACGCGAAAGTCGAACACCTGTCCGGTGGTGAAAAACGTCGCGTCGCCCTGTGCCGTCTGCTGCTGTCCGCGCCAGACATGCTGCTGCTCGACGAACCGACCAACCACCTGGATGCCGATTCGGTGGCGTGGCTGGAGCATTTCCTCCACGACTTCCCGGGCACCGTGGTCGCGATCACGCACGACCGCTACTTCCTCGACAACGTCGCCGGCTGGATTCTGGAACTCGACCGCGGCGCGGGCATTCCTTACGAGGGCAACTATTCGGGCTGGCTCGAAGCCAAGTCCGATCGCCTGGCCCAGGAATCCAAGCAGCAGTCGGCTCACGAAAAAGCCATGAAAGAAGAACTGGAGTGGGTGCGCAAAGGCGCCAAGGCCCGCCAGTCGAAATCCAAGGCACGTCTGCAACGCTTCGAAGAAATGCAATCGCAGGAATTCCAGAAGCGCAGCGAAACCAACGAGATCTACATCCCGGCCGGTCCGCGCCTGGGCGACAAGGTAATCGAATTCAAGAACGTCACCAAAGGCTACGGCGATCGCGTGCTGATCGACAACCTGTCGTTCTCCATGCCGAAGGGCGCCATCGTCGGCGTGATCGGCGGTAACGGTGCCGGTAAGTCGACGCTGTTCCGCATGCTGATGGGCAAGGAAACCCCGGATTCGGGCAGCATCGAAATCGGTGAAACCGTGCAGCTGGCCTGCGTCGACCAGAGCCGCGAAGACCTCGACGGCAGCAAGACCGTGTTCCAGCAGATTTCCGACGGTTCCGACCAGATCCGCATCGGCAACTACGAAATCCCGTCGCGCACTTACGTCGGCCGCTTCAACTTCAAGGGTGGCGACCAGCAGAAGTTCGTCAAGGATCTGTCCGGCGGTGAGCGCGGTCGTCTGCACCTGGCGCTGACCCTGAAGGAGGGCGGCAACGTCCTGCTGCTCGACGAACCGTCCAACGACCTCGACGTGGAAACCCTGCGTTCGCTGGAAGAAGCCCTGCTGGACTTCCCGGGCGCCGCCATTGTGATCTCTCACGATCGGTGGTTCCTTGACCGTGTCGCCACACACATCCTGGCGTACGAAGACGACTCGCAAGCGGTGTTCTTCGAAGGCAACTACACCGAGTACGAAGCCGACCGCAAAAAACGCCTCGGCGAAGCAGCGGCCCAGCCACACCGGGTACGTCACAAGAAACTGGCCTGATATCGGGTTGGTTGCAGAAAGAGCGGAGCCTTCGGGCTCCGTTTTTTTTGCCCTGGTTTTTTCCTGATAAACCGAGTTGCGGCTTTCGCGAGCAGGCTCGCTCCCACAGGGGTAACGCATTCCAAATGTGGGAGCGAGCCTGCTCGCGAAGATGGTGTAGCTGTTGGTGCAAGTCTTGAATCTGTGCTCCCCACTCAGGTGCAAAAACGGATAAAAACCCCTTGGATTTATATCCTGTGCACCATTTAATTTCATAACTGCGACATCTTGCTCTGTTCCTGTGCGCAATTCGTTTGTTACAGTCCGGCCCAATCTCCTCCAACGACAATAAATTTGCCGAGACTTTGCCCATGATCGAATCCGTCGAATCCTTCCTTGCGCGCCTGAAAAAACGCGACCCGGACCAACCCGAATTCCACCAGGCTGTCGAAGAAGTCCTGCGCAGTCTGTGGCCGTTTCTTGAAGCCAATCCGCATTACCTGACTTCGGGCATTCTGGAGCGCATCTGCGAGCCGGAGCGTGCGCTGGTGTTTCGCGTATCGTGGGTCGACGATCAGGGCAAGGTCCAGGTCAATCGCGGCTTCCGTATCCAGATGAACAGCGCCATCGGCCCGTACAAGGGCGGCTTGCGTTTTCATCCGTCGGTGAACCTCGGCGTGCTGAAATTTCTCGCCTTCGAGCAGACCTTCAAGAACTCGCTGACCTCCCTGCCCATGGGCGGTGGCAAGGGCGGTTCGGACTTCGATCCGAAGGGCAAGAGCGATGCTGAAGTCATGCGTTTCTGCCAGGCGTTCATGAGCGAGCTGTATCGCCACATCGGCGCCGACGTTGACGTGCCGGCCGGTGATATCGGTGTCGGTGCGCGGGAGATCGGTTTCCTCTTTGGCCAGTACAAGCGCCTGAGCAACCAGTTCACCAGCGTCCTCACCGGCAAGGGCATGACTTACGGCGGCAGCCTGATTCGCCCGGAAGCCACCGGTTTCGGCTGCGTGTACTTCGCCGAAGAAATGCTCAAGCGCCGCGGGCAGAGCGTGGAAGGCAAGCGCGTGGCGATTTCCGGTTCCGGCAACGTCGCGCAGTACGCGGCGCGCAAGGTCATGGATCTGGGCGGCAAGGTGATTTCCCTGTCCGATTCCGAAGGCACGCTGTACTGCGAAGCAGGATTGAGCGAAGCACAGTGGCTGGCGCTGCTGGAGCTGAAAAACATCAAGCGCGGGCGCATCAGCGAACTGGCAAGCGCCCATGGTCTGGAATTCCGCGCCGGCCAACATCCGTGGTCGCTGCCGTGCGATATCGCGCTGCCCTGCGCGACGCAAAACGAACTCGACGCCGAAGCCGCGCGCACTCTACTGCGCAATGGCTGCGTCTGTGTGGCTGAAGGCGCGAACATGCCGACCACGCTGGCGGCTGTGGATATCTTTATCGAGGCCGGCATTCTCTTCGCTCCGGGCAAAGCGTCGAATGCCGGCGGTGTGGCCGTGAGTGGTCTGGAGATGTCGCAGAACGCCATGCGCCTGCTGTGGACGGCGGGCGAGGTCGACAGCAAGCTGCACGCGATCATGCAGTCGATCCACCACGCCTGCGTGCATTACGGCGAAGACAACGGTCAGGTCAATTACGTCAAGGGCGCGAACATCGCCGGCTTCGTCAAAGTCGCCGATGCGATG
>NZ_RCNZ01000133.1:0-8848 GCF_004307525.1 Pseudomonas sp. Sample_21
TCATCCCATCACCGCCCTGGTCATCATGGGCGTTGCCGGTTGCGGCAAGACGTGCGTCAGCCAGGCCCTGTGCCAATTGAGCGGCGCCACTGCCATTGAAGGCGATACTTTTCATCCGGCCGCGAACATCGAAAAGATGAGCGCGGGGATCCCCCTGAACGACGAAGACCGCGCCGGCTGGCTCGACAGCCTGTGCGATGAACTGCGTCGCGTCGATGCCCAAGGCCAACGCCCGGTGTTGACCTGCTCCGCCCTTAAACACAGTTACCGCGAACGTCTGCGCAGTGCCTTGCCGGGCCTCGGTTTCGTGTTTCTTGAATTGACCCCGGAAGTCGCCGCCGAGCGCGTTTCGCACCGCCCGGGCCACTTCATGCCGGCGACGTTGATCGAAAGCCAGTTCGCCACCCTCGAATCGCCCAAGGGCGAGCCGCTGACTCTGCCGCTCAATGCCTCGATTCACAGCGTCGAAGAGCTGGCCCTGCAGGCTCACGTCTGGTGGCAGGCCAACGGTCTGAAACAGGCGATATGAGCATGTTGAAAAAGACAGCGCTGTCCTCCCGACTTCTGTTCAACCCGCTTTAATAACAACAACAATCCAGGAGACACCCCCCATGTTTGGCATGTCCCACGAGACGTTCCTGCTGCTCGATGCGGTGGTCACGGTAATCGGCCTGATTATCCTGATCACCAAATTCAAGATTCACCCTTTTATCGCCCTGACCATCGCCGCCGCTTTCCTCGGCCTGACTTCCGGCATGCCGATCAACACCATCATCAAGGCGTTCCAGGACGGCTTCGGGGGCGTGCTCGGTTTTGTCGGCATCATCCTCGCCCTGGGCACCATGCTCGGCAAAATGATGGCCGAATCCGGCGGCGCCGATCAGATCGCCCAGACCCTGATTCGCGCCTTCGGCAAGGACAAAGTCCAATGGGCAATGATGTTCGCCGCGTTCCTGGTGGGCATTCCGCTGTTCTTCGAAATCGG
Organism: Pseudomonas sp. Sample_21; assembly: GCF_004307525.1. Taxonomy (NCBI): domain Bacteria; kingdom Pseudomonadati; phylum Pseudomonadota; class Gammaproteobacteria; order Pseudomonadales; family Pseudomonadaceae; genus Pseudomonas; species Pseudomonas sp. Sample_21. Next base: position 986 of record NZ_RCNZ01000133.1, read on the forward strand.
CTTCGTGCTGCTGATTCCGCTGGTGTTCATCGTTGCGCGCCGCACTGGCGTGTCGATCATCAAGATCGGTATCCCGCTGCTCGCCGGCCTGTCCGCCGTGCACGGTCTGGTGCCGCCGCACCCGGGTCCGCTGCTGGCCATCGGCGTATTCGGCGCTGACATCGGCAAGACCATTCTCTACGGTCTGATCGTCGCGCTGCCGACCGCCATCATTGCCGGTCCGATCTTCGGTACTTTCATCGCCAAGCACATCCCGGGTCACCCGAATCAGGAACTGGTCGATCAACTGGCCCGTGAAAACGATTCGGCCAACCTGCCAAGCTTCAGCATTACTCTGGTCACCGTGCTGTTGCCGGTGTTCCTGATGCTGCTGAAAACCTTCGCTGACGTGGCACTGCCGGACGGCAACTTCTTTCGCATCTGGATGGACATGATCGGCCACCCGATCTCCGCACTGCTGCTGGCGCTGCTGCTGTCGCTGTACACCTTCGGCTACAAGCAGGGCATCGGTTCCAACCAGATGCTCAAGTGGCTCGACGCAAGCCTGGCGCCTACCGCTGCGATCATTCTGATCATCGGTGCCGGCGGTGGCTTCAAGCAGATGCTGGTGACCAGCGGCGTGGGTGACGTGATCGGCCACATGGCGGTCAGCGCGCAGATCTCGCCGATCCTGCTGGCCTGGCTAGTGGCGGCGGTGATCCGTATTGCAACCGGTTCGGCGACCGTGGCGACCATCACTGGCGCTGGCATTGTGGTGCCGGTTGTCGGCATGATTCCGGGCGTCAACCGTGAGCTGCTGGTGCTGGCCACCGGCGCCGGTTCGCTGATCCTGTCCCACGTCAACGACGCCGGTTTCTGGCTGGTCAAGCAGTACTTCAACATGACCGTGGCCGAAACCTTCAAGACCTGGACCGCGATGGAGACCATTCTGTCGGTAGTCGGCCTGGGCTTTATCCTGCTGTTGTCGCTGTTCGTTTAAGCGGCAGTTTGCAGGCACAAAAAAACCGCAGTGATGCGGTTTTTTTGTGGGCGTGGACTTCCTGCTTGATCGTTCCCACGCTCCGCGTGGGAATGTAGCCCGGGACGCTCCGCGTCCCTAAGCGGACGCAGAGCGTCCTTTGAGGCATTCCCACGCGGAGCGTGGGAACGATCAGAGGCGTGTCAGTTATTTGGTAACCAAGCCATCCGCGCGGAACATCCCGCGAATCCCGCGCACGGCCTGACGAATGCGGTCCTGGTTTTCGATCAGGGCGAAGCGCACGTGGTCATCACCGTACTCGCCAAAGCCCACCCCCGGCGAAACGCAGACCTTGGCCTCGGCCAGGAGTTTCTTGGCGAACTCCAGCGAACCCAGATGTGCATACGCCTGGGGAATCTTCGCCCAGACGTACATCGAAGCCTTCGGATTCTCGACCATCCAGCCCAGCTCATGCAGGCCTTTGACCAGCACGTTACGGCGCTGACGATACTGCTCGGCGATGTCGCGCACGCATTGCTGATCGCCTTCCAGCGCGGCAATCGCCGCCACTTGCAGCGGGGTGAAAGTGCCGTAGTCGTGGTAGCTCTTGATCCGCGCCAGGGCGCTGACCAATTCCGGGTTGCCGACCATGAAACCGATGCGCCAGCCGGCCATGTTGTAGCTCTTGGACAGGGTAAAAAACTCCACCGCAATGTCCTTGGCCCCCGGCACCTGCATGATCGACGGCGCTTTCCAGCCGTCGTAGACGATGTCGGCATAAGCCAGGTCGTGGATGACCAACACGTCGTATTGCTTGGCGAGGGCGATCACCCGCTCGAAGAAATCCAGCTCCACGCACTGCGCGGTCGGGTTCGACGGGAAGCCGAGGATCATCATTTTTGGCTTGGGGATCGAACCGCGAATGGCGCGCTCCAGCTCATCGAAGAAATCCACCCCCGGCACCAGCGGCACCGAACGCACCTGAGCGCCGGCAATCACTGCGCCGTAAATGTGGATCGGATAGCTCGGGTTCGGCACCAGCACCGTGTCGCCCTGGTCCAGTGTCGCGAGCATCAAATGCGCCAGGCCTTCCTTGGAACCGATGGTGACAATGGCTTCGCTTTCCGGGTCGATATCGACTTCGTAGCGCTGCTTGTACCAGTTGGAAATCGCTCGGCGCAGGCGCGGAATGCCTTTGGACGTCGAGTAACCGTGGGTGTCCTCACGTTGGGCGACCTGCACCAGTTTTTCGACAATGTGCGGCGGCGTGGCGCCGTCGGGATTGCCCATGCTCAGGTCGATGATGTCTTCACCACGGCGGCGAGCGGCCATTTTCAGCTCGGCGGTGATGTTGAACACGTAAGGGGGGAGTCGATCTATGCGCGCAAAGCGGCGCGGCGAACCTTGTTCGGCCATTGTTGCCTCGGATAACGTAAGCGCCCGGAACCGTCCGAGCGACGCTGGTCACTGCGGTGACCTGTGGCGGAAGATAAGGGCAGTGATGGCATACTGTCCAGCGCGGTTGTAAACATTTTTTTCAAGGAAAATCGGTCAATGGAATTCACCAGCGGCTTCTTGCTGAGCCTTTCGCTGTGCCTGGATATCGGCGTAGCCAACATCGCGATGATCACCCTGGCCATGCAGCGCGGCTACTTTCAGGGCTTCGCCCTGGGCCTGGGCACCTGCGTCGGCGACCTGATTTATGCGGTGCTGGCCTTGGCCGGCATGACCGTTTTGCTGCAATACGAAACCGTGCGCTGGGTGCTATGGATTGGCGGTTCGGCGCTGCTGATCTATTTCGCGGCGAAGATGATTTACTCGGCGATTCACCATGAAGCGCTGCTGGCGGAAACGGCGGAGGTGGGGCAGAGCTCCCATCGCAAGGAATTCTTCCGGGGCATTTTTCTCGCCATGTCGTCGCCCAGTGCGATTCTCTGGTTCGCTGCTGTTGGCGGCACGTTGATCGCCCGATCCGGTGGCGGCGGTCCGTTGAGTTCGGCGCTGTTTTTGGGCGGCTTTCTCTGCGCCGGGCTGCTGTGGTCGGCCGGTCTGTGCTTCGCCGCAAGCCACGGCGGCAAGCTGCTGGGCGACAAGCTTCTGCGCTACTCCTATCTGGCATCGGCGGCGATCTTCTGCTATTTCGCGGTGTACGTGATTGTTTCTGGTTACAACGAGTTTGTCGGCTCGGGCGCCGTCGAGCAGTTGCATTCGCTGTAAACGTGCGAAACGGGTCGAGCTTTCTATACTCCCAGCCGAATCCACTTTTGCGTTCTGAGGAGTCGCGTCATGGATGAACAACAACGCGTCGAGATAACCGAGCCTCGCTTCGAACACGGGCAATTTCTACTGATTGCCGGTTTCGGCGGGCGATTCACCCAGGAGACCACCGAAGACATTCCCGCGTTGTGGGAAAAGCTGATCCCGCACTTGGGAAAAATCCCCGCGCAAGTCAACGAAGTAACCTACGGCGTTTGCTGCAATGCGGACGGTGAGGGCGGTTTCGAATACATCGCCGGGGTGCAGATCGACAAGCTTGACGACCTGCCGGAAAAGTACCGCTGGGTTGAAATCCAGCCGCAGAAATATGCGGTGTTTGAGCACAAAGGGTCACTGACGCAGCTCCCTGACACCTTCCAGTACATCTGGAACACTTGGCTGCCGCAGTCCGGCCACGAAGCGGCGGACGCGCCGGAGTTCGAGCGCTACAGCGAGGATTACAACCCGAAACTCAATACCGGCACCCTGGAAATCTGGCTGCCGATCAAGGCCAGAGCGGCGTAACAATCGAGGCGGAGCATGTCCGCCTCGGTGGTTGTGCTTTATGCTGGCGGGCCTTGTTTCCACAGATTTTTGAGCTGCCATGAACACCGTGATCCGCAACGTCAGCGCCGCCGACCTCGACCGCTGCTACGCCATCGAAACCGTCGCCTACGAAGGCGACGAAGCCGCCACCCGTGAAAAGATCGCCACGCGCATCGCCACCTGGCCGGACGGCTTCATCGTCGCCGAGGTGGACGGCGTGGTGGCCGGTTTCATCAATTCCGGCGCGGCGTTCGACGTGCAGATGTCCGACGAGGCGTTCAAGGAACTGATCGGCCACGACCCGAAAGGCCCGAACGTGGTGATCATGTCGGTGGTGGTGCACCCGGATTACCAAGGGCAGGGCCTGGCCAAGCGCCTGCTCGGCGAATTCATCGAGCGCATGCGTGCGATGGACAAAGCGACGATTCACCTGATGTGCAAAGAGCAGCACATTGCGCTGTATGCCGGCTTTGGCTTTGCCTACATCAAACCGTCCGAGTCCGACCACGGCGGCATGGCATGGCACGAGATGATCCTGACCCTCTGAACTTCAATCAAAACTGTGGGAGCGAGCCTGCTCGCGAAAGCGGTATTTCAGCGAAGCAAGTGTCGACTGACACGACGCCTTCGCGAGCAGGCTCGCTCCCACAGGGTTTTGAGGTGTCTGTAGTTGCGCGGTTAGTAAAGGCTTTCACGCACCCGTTTCGGCGCTTCCCGATCGTAGGTGTCGGCGTCGAACTGGCCGTCATTCAGGCGCTTGTGAAATGCGCCAGCAGATGGCAAGGCCGAGCGCGGCAGGTGCGTTTCGGGATTCCACGCCTCCGAGCGGAGAAAGGCTTTCGAGCAGTGAAAAAACGCCGCGTCCACCGTCACCAGCAAGACAGTTTTCGCCGGTTTGCCATTCACCGCGAAACTCTCCAGCAACGCCGGTTCATCGCTGATCAGGGCCGTGCCATTGACCCGCAATGTTTCGCCGATCCCGGGAATGATGAACAGCAGCGACACCCGCGAATCGTGCAGCACATTGCGCAAGGTATCGATGCGGTTGTTGCCCGGGCGATCCGGCAGGGCCAACGTGTTTTGATCAATGATCCGAACAAACCCCGGCGCATCACCGCGCGGCGAGTTATCGAGGCCATCGGTCCCCACCGAGCTGACGATCACTAGCGGCGACAGGCGCACCATCGCCTGATAATCCTCGTTGAGAAAGCCGATCTGCTTGCGCACGGCGCGTTCGTGGGGCCGGCCGTAAATGGCTTCCAATGGTTCTATCGAATCGATCATCGTTTATCCCTCTACGATTTAAAAAAACAGCCCCATCCGCCGCTCGTACCCAATCCGGCCCTTGTACGCTTCGCCGCTGTCGACATAGCCATGCCTGGCATACAGCGCAATCGCCGCCTCGTTATCAGCGTCCACCGACAATTCCAGCCCCTTGATCTCCGGCCACGCCTCGCGGGCGACAGCGGGCAGCGCTTGCAGGCACGCCTTGCCGTAACCCTTGCCCTGCGCGCGCCGATCGACCTGCAGAGCATGCAATGTGGCGCTGTGTTCGTCGGCCCAGTCGGGCAATACCGGCGGGCGCTTGAGCAGCAGAAACGCTACCGGTACGTCGTCCGCCAGCAGGGCAAAACCCTTTACGCCAGGGCCGGGCTTCGACAGCAGGGTGTGCAAGGCACCGTGGATGTCGCCGGAGAATTTGATCTGCTCGGGGTGAATTTCAATCGACTCGACTTGCTCGCGCTGCAAAGGGCTGAGGCTGTCGTAAGGCACGAGTTGGGCTGACACGGGAATTTCCTTTTTCCTACAAGGATTGAAGCTCGGATTCTAGCGACATTGTTGTCGGCGAAATTTTTTTGTTTGCCCTGTCGATCTACGCAAAGGGCAAACGACTAAGGACGTCTTCACAACAAAAACCACGGAGAACACCATGAGCGCACAAAGCGAAATCCAGACCCTTATCAACACCTACCGCGAAGCAGTAATGGCCAAGGACGTCGAAAAAGTCATGGCCCTGTACGCCGACGACATCGTCTCGTTCGATGCGATCAAGGCCCTGCAATTCAAAGGCAAAGCGGCGTACCGCGCGCATTGGGTCGAGTGCATGGAAATGTGCCCCGGTCCGCACATCTTCGAGTTCCACGAAATCGCCATCGAAAGCGCCGACAACATCGCTTTCGCCCACTGGGTGGCCAATTGCGGCGGCACCAACGACAAGGGCGAAACCCAGAGTTGCTGGATGCGCGTGACCGCCTGTTATCGGCAGGTCGGCGGGGCGTGGAAGATTGCCCATGAGCACTGGTCGGCACCGTTCGATCCGATGAGCGGCGCGACGCTGTTCGATGTAACCCCCTGATCTTCAGCCATAGTTGATCCGTTCGAATCAGGAGATCGCCATGAAATACCTATGCCTGGTCTACAGCGATGAACGCCTGCTGCACACCTCGCCGGGCAGCCCGGAAGACGCCGAATGCTGGGCCTACGCCGAGTCGATTCAGGGCAGCGGGCGGATGATCGCCGCCGAAGCGCTGGAGTCGGTAGAAACCGCCACCACCGTACGGATGCGTAATGGCAAGTTGTCGATCACCGACGGGCCTTTCGCTGAAACCAAGGAGCAACTGGCCGGTTTTTACCTGATCGATGCCAAGGATCTCAACGAAGCGATTCAGGTCGCCGGCAACATTCCGGCAGCGCGGGTCGGCAGCGTTGAAGTGCGCCCCGTGCGGCAGTTGAATGTCTGACGTCAGGGCGCGGGTCGAGCAGGTCTACCGCGAGGATTCGCGGCGGATTCTGGCCACGCTGATCCGCCTGCTCGGTGATTTCGACCTCGCCGAAGAAGCCTTGCATGAGGCGTTCTTCGTCGCAGTCGAGCGCTGGCAACGCGACGGCGTGCCAGACAACCCGCGCACCTGGCTGGTCTCCACCGGACGTTTCAAAGCCATCGATGTGCTGCGCCGGCGCGCGCGGTTCAAGGCGTCGCAACCGCTGCTGCTGGCGCAACTCGATGAGCTGGAGCAGGCTGACTGGAGTGGCGAAGACGTGGAAGACGATCGCTTGCGGCTGATCTTCACCTGCTGCCACCCGGCACTGGCGGCGGATGCGCAGGTGCCGCTGACCTTGCGCGAAGTCTGCGACCTCACCACCGAGGAAATCGCCCGCGCTTTTCTCTCGGCGCCGGCGGCGATTGCCCAGCGCATCGTCCGCGCCAAAGCCAAGATCCGCGACGCGAAAATCCCCTATCAAGTACCCACGCTGAACGAATTACCCGAGCGCCTCGACAGCGTATTGCGTGTGATTTATCTGGTGTTCAACGAAGGCTATTCGGCCTCGGTCGGTGCCGAGCTGACCCGCGAGGATCTGACGCGCGAAGCGATTCGGCTGGGGCGCTTGTTGATGGAGTTGCTGCCTGAGCCGGAAGTCATGGGTCTGCTGGCGCTGATGCTGCTGCATGAATCACGCCGGCCGGCACGAACCTCGCCGAGCGGTGAACTGGTATTGCTCGACGATCAGGATCGCTCGTTGTGGGATGCCCGGTTGATGGCTGAGGGTTGCACGCTGGTCGAGCGCGCGCTGAGTACGCGACGCTTTGGGCCATACTGCCTGCAAGCGGCGATTGCAGCGGTGCATGCGGAAGCGCCGTCGGCGGCGCAAACGGACTGGCAGCAGATTGTCGGTCTGTATGACGTGCTGCTGCGCGCGGTGCCGTCGCCGGTGATCGAGTTGAACCGGGCGGTGGCGGTGGCCAAACGTGATGGGACGTTGGCCGGGTTGTTGTTGGTTGAAGGGATTTTGACTCGGGGCGAGTTGCAGGATTACCACTTGGCGCATTCGGCGCGGGCGGAGTTTTGCCGGCAGTTGGGCCGGGTGGAGCAGGCGCGGGCCGCGTATCAGCGGGCGCTGGAGCTGACGCGGCAGGAGCCGGAGCGGCGGTTTATTCGAGCACGTATCATGGCGCTCGAAATGCTCTGACCTTGGCGCTCTGGCTAGTGTGGGCAGCCTGTGGATTGCCCTCACCCTAACCCTCTCCCAAAGGGAGAGGGGACTGATCGGGGGATATTGGAGGGATTCACCGACTTGAACGAATTGTCTTGAATCCATAATCG
>NZ_RCNZ01000097.1:0-8384 GCF_004307525.1 Pseudomonas sp. Sample_21
GTGGAGAGGTTGGGGGAGGGGGTGGTTTTGCCTAGTTTGGTGAGGCCGTGATTAGAGGATTGAGGTCGGTTGCTTTTGCCGTTCAGACGATTGCGGTTCAAGTGATGTTCCAAAAAAACCGCAAGCCCGGAGCAGAGTATTTGCGTCTGCTTTCAATAAAATTGGATATTCGAGCTAGCAATTCACAGGGATGACTCATAGTTAGCGGCCTCTGATTCCCTTGCCCTCTGCTGGAGCAGCATTCATTAGCATGCTTCCCATGGATACCTGACCCTCTTGATCAGAACGTTAAGAATCACATTCTCAATGTACGCCATGTCGGCCATGGCTCACGTTCCCGATCGTCCTCACGCGTCAGTCAGGGGATTCCGTGCGCGTATCACCGGTAGTGGGTAGGCTCCGGGAGGATTTGCAAAGTGATAAAAGATTAAGACCTGGATAAAAAGACGAAACTCGGCTAATAAAGGAGGCATGTGGCCAGTGCGCGTTCGAAGGGCACGTTATCTTAGGGAGCTGAAGCGTGAGTCTTATTCACATTGGATGGTTGAAGAATACTGGTCAATTCAGTTCCGCCTGTGGTCGAACTGTTCCAATCTATGAACTTCGACACGATATAGCCGACCAAGTAACAATGTCGGCTTGGGCTGGGCACTTTAGGCGCCATTACTGTAGTGATGATGATTTAAAGTACATCAAGCCATCCCATATCACCAGTTACAATTATTTAGTAGAAATAAAGTTTCCCTCCAAAACGAAAAAGCCAGGACCTAGTATTAGGTCCGGGGATTTTGCTGAAATATTAGTGGCGGATTACATGCAGTACCTGCGTGGCTACGATGTTCCTAGAATACGATGGGATAGAAAAATTATAGCGAACGAATCGGCGAAGGGTTCAGATGTAGTGGGCTTTAAGTGGAATAACTCCTCGCCAAGTGCCAGTGATCATTTACTGATTTATGAAATTAAGGCGCTCGCATCGGAAAAAGGTAGAGCTAAGGTGCTACAAAAGGCGGTGGATGATTCAGCTAAGGATGATATCCGTTTGGCTGAGACATTAAACGCGATGCGGCAAAGACTGGGTGATAAGAAAGATGCTCAAGGATTATCAACAATTGCTAGATTTCAAAATTATTCTGATCATCCATATGATAAGGGGTACGGCGCTGCCGCGGTTGTAAGTACATCCTCTTTTAATTTGACGAAGCTGGCTTTGACAACGGCAAATGCACACCCATACAAAGGTAATGTTGAAATGCTCGTGATACGCGGAGATAGTTTGATACCTCTGATTGATGCACTTTACGAGCGAGGCGCGAATGAAGCTTGAGGCTCGATCTAAAAGATTGCTAGGTCTGTCTAAAGCGACGGCGAAGCTGAAAGAGTTGAAAGTGTCCGAGGATATTCATCCTCCATTGGCTGATGATCCTTTCGCGCTCATAATTTTGACGATTGGCATATTAGGGCAACTAGCTGCACTGACGCTGAAGAATGAAGATTTAAAGGAGTTGGCTGGTCTTAAAGAACAGCTTGTAGATGTTGCACAGTATTTTGATTCACTTGATGGATCGGGTCTTCTTGATAAGTCTGGCGTGTACTTAAGAATGCTTGGTGCTTCTGCGTATTACCTAGCTGACATGCCAGGAAGCTCTTCCGTGTTAGCTAAAGAAATCCCATATGATTACGAACTGAGCACTCACCGTCTGGAGGGGGTGTTGATTTGGGTTCTGAAATCTGATCATCAACATAGTTGGTATCGTCAGCCAGGTGGTTATTTTTCGGAAGGTGCTACTAAGCTGGTGAACAATTTAAATTCGTTTTATGAGGGGGGAGTGTCGGATGTTGAGGTCAACACTAGCGCCCTTAAGCTGCGGGAAATGGTTTACAGCGCTGGGTCAGACAGAGACTTGCTTTTTATAGACGTAATTTGTGCTGTAGTACAGGTGAAAATGAGGAATTCATCTCGTATTTGTCTACCGTTATATACTGAGCTTGATTTGGAAACGTGGAGATCAATCTTAGCTAGATCTAGTTTTATGAAGGAGCTATGGCCGGCTCAACGTTTGATGGGAGAAGAGGGTGTACTAAAAGGAGTGTCTGCTGTCGTGCAGATGCCTACAAGCGCTGGAAAAAGTAGAGCAATGGAACTAATAGTTCGAAGTTCTTTACTATCCGGTAGAGCAAAACTGATAATTTTGGTTGCTCCATTTCGAGCTCTGTGTGCCGAGATATCAGATTCATTCAGAGTTGCATTTGCTTCAGATGACGTTCTTATTAATGATCTTCCAGATCTGAATCAAATTACCGAGGCAGATTCGGAATTTTTTAAATTTCTACTTGGTGATGCGTATAGAGAGCGATCCAAGGGGAGTGTGCTTATAACAACTCCAGAGAAATTGGCCTATCTTTTGCGGCATGAAAATGATTTGGCAGCAAGCATAGACCTTTTGCTGTTTGATGAAGGCCACCAATTTGACACTGGCAAGCGTGGAGTTACATACGAGTTACTCATATCCTATCTTCGAGATGCAGTGAGTCCGGAGACGCAAAAGGTTATGATTTCAGCAGTAATGGCAAATGCTAAGTCAATAGGTGACTGGCTTAACTTTGAAGCAGGAATAGAAATCCAAGGGGCGAAAGTTCTTCCGACAGTCAGAGCAATTGGCTTCGCTACTTGGTCGGATACTCCTGGCGGTGGCGGTATTCAGTTTTTCGATCAGGGGATGCTAGAAAGTAATCAATATTTTGTTCCCGGCCTATTACAACCTATTGAGATTAGAGAGAATAAGGGAAAGGTCAGGAGTTATCCCGATAGGCTAAATAGTCGGGAGGTCGCATCCTACTTGGCAGTGAAGCTTTGCGAGTTAGGGGGTGCTGCTATTTTTTGTGGGACTAAGGTTATCGTAAGATCTGTTTGTAAGGACTTGGTGAGTATTTTTGAGAAGGGGGTGGACTTACCATTGCCCGCCTCAGCAGGTGACCCTGAAGAAGTGGCGAAATTATATTATTTGGCATCTTTGCATATGGGGGATTGTGAATACGCAAAGGCGATTAAGATAGGTGTAATGCCGCATAGCTCAAATATCCCTGCAGGACTACGTTCATCTGTGGAGTGGGCACTGTCCAATGGAAAAGCTTCGCTAGTGGTTTGTACGTCTACGCTAGCACAGGGCGTAAATTTGCCAATTCGATATCTTCTTATTACGAGTACTTTTCAGGCTGGTAATGCGATATCTACTCGAGACTTTCAAAATCTGATGGGGCGTGCCGGTCGATCTGGGTATTACACAGAAGGGAATGTAATATTTACTGATCCACAAATTTTCGATAATCGTAGGTCGAGCGCAGGATTCAAAAAATGGCGACAGGTTAAGGAACTTTTGAATTTTGATAGTGCTCTAGACTGTTTGAGTAGTCTAAAAGGTTTGGTAGAGAAATTTTCTAATCCTGGCTCAACTATTGATGTTATGGATTTTCTTTCCAATACTCATTCTTGGCTACAGCGTGCGATTGATCTCCGGGCAGTTGAAAAAGACAAGTATAGGAAAAGGGATTTTGATTCGTTGATATTCGAAATGAACTCACGGATAGATCGGCTTCGTGCGTTGGAGAGCTATATTATTGCATATGTCGGTGATGACCAGGATGCTGATGTAGCTGACATTGAGGGGTTAGCTAAAGAGACCTTGGCATATAGCCTTGCGACAGAGGATGAGCAAAATAGTCTGATAGCATTGTTTGTCCATATTTTCGACAAAATGAAAGATTTGGATGTGAAATTTTATAAAGGCTACGGGCGTTCGTTGTTAGGCATCGATCAGTTGTTGCTTGTAGAGGAGTGGTTAGATAGTAATCAGTTTGATCTTGGTCTTTCGGAATCTTGTGAAGATGCGTTGCGGGTGGTTTGGACTCTTGTTATGCAACTGTCAAAAGGTTCAATAGGTCACAAAATTATGCCTGAAGCTCTATCATTAGGTATTGCATCTAGATGGGTCAATGGGCAAAGCTATAATGCATTGCTTGAGTATGTTAAATTATCGAAAGGCCACTACCAAGCGGGTAAGCAAAAGCGTGCGGTGACCATTGATAATATTATTGAGTTTTGTGATAAGTTTCTGGGTTACGAAACGATGCTTTATGTTGGTGGTGTTGCAGACATACTTGAGGTGAAAGGGATGTTAGATGACTGTGTCATCCTCCTTCGCGGGTTGCAGAGTCGTCTTAAATACGGACTGGGTTCTGATATTGAAATCGGATTATATGCTGGAAATTATCCTGATCGGGAAGTGGTTAAAATGATTGCGGCTGAGATTTCTAAAGTTAGTCCGATGGGCTTGACCCAGGAATCGATCAATGAAAATCAACCTTTGATAATTTCAGTGCTTGCGCGATTCCCCTCTTATTTTTCGCGCTAGTTTAGTTTGGTGGTCGATGTTTTTTTATAAGTTTCTTCCATGGGAGTGCAGGATTTCCGATTTGGGCTTGGGTTTACTGCCGGTGGATATCCAGATTTTGCGGATACCTGCTTTTGGATATTGTTCGGGCACGAGGAGATATCATCGTAACGGTTCGCGCAATGGAAGCCGCTTCGTTGGATGTACGTTCCTCGAAACTATTGGAATAGAAGAAGGGCATACGCATAGGGAAAGATATATTTAGAGTGACGTAGTGGAGGGGGCGATAAACACTAACGTTTAAAAAGACATTTCCAGTCACGCTCTCAGGCTACATATCCTTGCGCCTTTGCCTACAGCTACGCCAGAATCTGCCGGCTTGTGCGCTTTGTACCTGGTCTTTATCGTCTAGGTGTCGCTTGCAACCCAGCGACCGGGTTTAGCGACCTGACCAGGTATAAGTACAACGACGCTCCAGTTTGTCGCAGACGTTTGCGATGACGCTATGGTGGCTGTGCGTGGGAGACCTTCGGGTCTGCCGGGTCTTATACCTCTCGGTTCGCTAACCCGCGCACAGCTGCCACCCTTACTTGTTTAGCGACAGGTTTTGGTGGTTCCACCAGGTATAAAAATGGAGCTTCACCATGATCAAACCAACACCCAACCCGCCCGAAACCGATCCCACATCTCCCTACGAATCCCTCGATTCAAACAAACTCCACGAAGCTGCCGACCGCGCGCTTGATCATTACCTGTCGCCAAACAATCTCCTGCCTCCGCCGCGTAAGGCACGTGGGATGTATGCGGTGACGGCGGATACCAAGAATGAAGAACTGCTGGCTGATGCGAGTGAAACGCTTGCTTCGGCGAAGACGATTGCTCAGGACATTTCCAGTCTGTTGCCGGCACCGCAGCGGCGGGCGTTGTTGGGGGTTGCTCAACTGATCATGTTGGGGGAGCTGGCGGTGAATCGGGCGCTAGATAATTTGGAATTGCCGGGTTGATGTGGAGTAGGGCAGGCAGCGATGGCTGATGCACTGTTTGTGCTGCCTGATAATCCGCTTTCGCCAGCAGGCTGGCTCCCACAGGGTTCTGCGTTGGTCCCGGATATTGTGTTCGTCGCTGAAACCTGTGGGAGCGGGTCGGTTTATTTTTGCGTGATTATTGAGCCGCTTCAGGACATTCACGGGTCCATCGCGTCACCGTCATGTCGTTGAACTGCTCACCGATGGTATCGACGCGCAGGCAAGCGCCTTTCTTTGAGTAGTACAAGATGCAGCGCGAGCTATCAAACGAGCAGGTGTCCAGTTCGAAGTACTTGCGTGTAGCCAGCTCCTTCTCCACGCCACTGTATTCATACCCGTCGGTGGTGTGCATCGGCGTTGGCTTCCATCCTTGTTTGACGAGCTTGGACTTGGCCGCAGCCAAACGCTCACCGACGACGATGCCTGCTGGCCCGCGCTTGTCGTTTGACGCCTGTGAGTCATCGGCAAACGTTGCGCTGACACCCATGCAATAAAGTGCCACAAATACGAGGGTTGAAGCCTTCATTTGGTTGTTCCTCCAGCGGCTTTGTAGCTGGACAAAAACTCCGGATACTCGACGTAATGTTGCGGGGGGTAGTGATTCTTTTTGCCGGGACCTTCGGGAAGTGCCGCCCACCTTGTTGCTGCTTTCGGCATCGCGCCTGGAATGTCGCCGGCCTTGATCTTGTCGATCACACCCAGGGTGCGCAGCATGTCGACCGCGATAAGGTCTTGCGTATGAGGCGTAAAATCGGTCAACCCCATCTTTCCGCCATACTCGCGCCAAGTGGCAATGGTTATCTGATACAAGCCCGATGCCGTTGTGGATCCGCCGAAGCCGGCGCCAGGATGGGTTGATTCATCAGTGAACGTCCATTTCCCGGTCTGAAAGCCCTTTGCCCAGCCGTATCCATATTTCGCGTGGTAGTCACCGCCTTCGGCTTTGGCGATGGCAGCCAAAAAGGCCTTTACGTTCTTATCCTTCAAATACTCTTCATTCTCTGCCCGTCTTATCTGTTTTTTAGCGTCCAGCGCTACAGTTTTTGGGGTGGTGTCTTTGACGGCCGTCACTTCTCGCGTGGCGACGGGAGACATCTTCCTGCCACTTTTGCTAATCACTTCAGCCATGCCTTAATCCTCAAGAAACAGCTTGATGGTTTCAGGCAGGTGCGAACTCACTATGTGCGTGTATCCCATCGGATCACTTACGCCGTGCTCCATGCTGCCGTCAGCGCGTTGAATGGCGTATTCAAAATTGGCTAACGGTTTTCCAGACTCTTGGTCAACCAGTCTGAACTTGTCACTAAAGTGCACCGGCATTGGCAGCAGACCGCTGAAGGGCGCTGATACGACGGTGTCGCCAATAATGACCGTGCCGGATCCGCCGATAACCACGTTGCCGTGGCCGCCGATACTGTCTTTAGTCGCAGCGTTCAGCCCATTGATGAATACCGTACTGCTGACGGCGCCCGTGATTGGGCTACCGCACGCGGACTTATCTGTCATTCGAGCGGCAGCAAGGCCATCGAAATTCACATTGGGCGAACCGCTGACAATAGGGTTTGTGCCATGCCCAGGAAGCGGGCAACTGGTTGGATCTGTGACTCGCGCAGCGGGTTTGCCACTCATGAATAATTCCTTTTCAAAGTTTCAGTTTTCCTTGGCCTGAATGGAGTCGATAAGGGGGCGATGGATATCGGCTGCCAAAATAGTGCGGTGCTGTCCAGCGTGTACGTGAGAAGAATGGGCATATCCTTGGAGGGGTGCATAACGTTTTTACTGTCCATGTATATGTGCTGCGCGCAGCATGCCCGAGGCAGGCGATGCGCTCAATATCTACTTACAAATTATTAGTTGACTGTTTGGCGTCATAAAGACCGGGCGAGCTAAGGTAATCCCTGGCAACGGATGACGGATCGTTTTTAGAAATCGGAGCGCGATAGGACGTGTTGAACACCAACGTTTAAAAAGACATCTCCAGTCACGCTCCCAGGCTACATATCCTTGCGCCTTTGCCTACAGCTACGCCAGAATCCGCCGGCTTGTGCGCCTAGGGAGCGAGTTCTATCGTGGTGCGGTCGCTGACGAATCAGCGATCGGGTTTCGCAGCCCGGATCAATCAAGGCGCGCAGCGCTCCAGTTCGTTGTCATTTTTGGCAATGGTGCTTTATGGCGGCTGTGCGCGGGATACCTTCGGGTATGCCGGGTTCCTTGATTCCCGGTCTGCGAACCTGCGTACAGCTGCCACCTCTCTTCGTTTCGCAGCGAAACGTGGCGGCTCCAATAATCAAGGAGCTTCACCATGATCAAACCAACACCCAACCCACCCGAAACCGACCCCACGTCTCCCTACGAATCCCTCGATTCCAACAAGCTCCACGAAGCCGCTGACCGCGCGCTCGATCATTACCTGTCGCCAAACAATCTCCTGCCTCCGCCGCGTAAGGCGCGTGGAATGTATGCGGTGACGGCGGATACCAAGAATGAAGAACTGCTGGCTGATGCGAGTGAAACGCTGGCTTCGGCGAAGACGATTGCTCAGGATATTTCCAGTTTGCTGCCAGCGCCGCAGCGGCGGGCGTTTTTGGGGGTAGCTCAACTGATCATGTTGGGGGAGCTGGCGGTGAATCGGGTGATGGATAATTTGGAGGTGGCGGGGTGATGTTGTTGGCCTTGGTCCGGCGCTGGGCCTTGGGATTTTAGGTGCGGCAGAAAAGCCCCTCACCCCAGCCCTCTCCCGGAGGGAGAGGGAGCCGACCGAGGTGTTTTGCGTTTTACATCGACCTGAGCGTGCGCGTTGATTATGGATTTGTGATGCTGCGTTCTGGTCGGTGTGATTCTGGTGTATTGCCGGAGTTTCCATTGCTGCATAGCTGCGTATGCCTGAGACCTGTAGACACTCGAGTAAAAGAGCCCCTCACCCCAGCCCTCTCCCGGAGGGAGAGGGGGCCGACCGAGGTGTCTTGCG
>NZ_RCNZ01000085.1:0-7969 GCF_004307525.1 Pseudomonas sp. Sample_21
GGACGCTCTGCGTCCAGTGACGCGGAGCGTCACGGGCTGCATTCCCACGCGGAGCGTGGGAACGATCAACAGATCAGCGTTTCACCGTGAGATCAACCTGAGTCATCCGGCTACGCACGGTAAACACGCCATCGCCGGAAAGAATGGCACTGCGCGCAAACAGGCGCCCGCTCTCCCAATTCGAAAGGCCCAGTTCCGGCTTGTTCAACGCGTACTGGCCATCGACCCAACGGGTGATGCCGTTGCCTACGAACGGCGCATTCACCGCGTTGTAGAAACGTTCCTGAACCGCCGCATCCGCGCTGATCAACGACACGGTGAATTGCGGGCTGTAACGGTTGAAGAGCGCAATCGCCTGATCCAGATCGTCAACAATCATCAGGCTGACTTCCGGGGTTTCTTCCCATTCCCACTCGCGGCCCAGCTCCGACTCGGGCAAAGACTCGGCCAGCGCTTCGGTCTGGTAACCCTCGGCGCGATAAACCTCGACCGTTGCGTTTTGCCATTCGCTTGGCAGGCAACTTTCACTGCCCGCGACGATGTGCAATTTGCAGCCTTGGCCGCGCGCAGTACCGGCGTCTTTCAAGGCATCGAGGAACAGCGGCACCAGCTCATCGGCGCGTTCGCGCTGAATCAGGCAGACGTTCAGGGTGTTGCAGACCTTGCGGTCCAGCGAGTTGCGCACCACTGCCGCGAAGCGAGTGGCGTCGGCGTCACGGTCGGCGATCAGCCACGCGCCGCCGGTGCCGTGCAGGCTGACGGCAGTGCCGGCCTGCTGGGCGATGCTGCCCAACTGACTGACCGCACGGCCCGAGCCGCGCGCCACCGCCAGCGACAGACGCCGGTCGGCGAACATCGCCCAACCGGCGGCGTGATTGACGCTTTCAACCAACGACACCGCGCCAACCGGCAAGCCGGCTTCGGCCAGTGCCGGGTACAAGGCGTGAGTGACGATGGCTTGCGCAGTGCCCAACGCATCGCTGCCGATGCGCAGCACAGCCGTATTACCGGTGCGCAACACCCCGGCGGCGTCGGCAAATACGTTGGGTCGGCCTTCGAAGACAAAGGCGACAATGCCCAGCGGCGAGACCACTTGCTCAACCTTCCAGCCATCGTGCTCGACACTGCTGATCACTTTGCCCCGGGTCGGTGGCGCATCACGCCAGGCGCGCAGCCCGGCGATCATGTCGCGGCGCATGCGTTCATCAGCGAGCAAGCGTGTGGTCGAGCGGCCGCGTGCCTTGGCTCGCTCCATGTCGGCGCGGTTGGCGGCTTCGATCTGCGTCCAGCATTCAGGGTTTTCCAGGCGCTGAGCGAATAGATCGAAGAACCGGCTGATGGCTTCATCGGAGACCGCCGACAACGCTGTGAATGCCGCAGCCGCACGCTCGATTGCCACCGAGGCGGCCTGTTGATCGGCCACGGGGATCAGCAACAACTCGCCACTGACCTGCTCGACCAGCAGATGGTCACCGGGCTGAAACCGCGCGGCCAGTTCGGGGCTGACCACGGTGACGCGGTTACCGGCGAAAGGGATCGGCGTGCCAGCGACTAGACGTTCGAGCGCAAGAGACATGAAGCGGATTCACCATGCAGAGGGCGGCCGGAAAATGTATAGAACACGATCCTGCAAAGCAACACTGCACCCGGGGGGAGCGAGCCTGCTCGCGAAAGCGGCCAGTCAGACGACATCGATGCTGAATGTACCGGCCTCTTCGCGAGCAGGCTCGCTCCCACACTGGAAATCGTGGTGTGTCTTCAGAACACCGACCAGCCAATCCGCGAGCTCAGCAACTCCAGCGCCGCCATCCCCGCCAGCGAGTTGCCGGCGGTATTCAGCTCCGGCGACCACACGCACACACTGAACTGCCCCGGCACCACCGCAACGATGCCGCCGCCGACGCCGCTCTTGCCCGGCAGGCCGACGCGATAAGCGAAGTTGCCCGCCTCGTCATACAGACCGCTGGTGGCCATGATCGAATTGACCTGCTGGGTCTGGCGGCGCGTCAGGATCTGCTCGCCGCTGTGCTTGCAGAACCCGTCATTGGCCAGAAAGCAGAACGCCCGGGCCAGATCGATGCAGTTCATGCGCAGCGCGCAGTGGCTGAAATAGCTGCGCAACACCGCTTCGACATCGTTGTGAAAGTTGCCGAAAGACTGCATCAAATACGCCATCGCCGCATTGCGCGCGCGGTGCTGGTATTCGGAGTCGGCGACCTTGCCGTCGATCATGATCTGCGGGTTGCCCGACAGGCGTCGGACGAAGTCGCGCATCGACAATGTCGGCGCAGCGAAGCGCGACTGGTTGATGTCGCAGATCACCAGCGCCCCGGCATTGATGAACGGGTTACGCGGGCGGCCGCGCTCGAATTCCAGTTGCACCAGCGAGTTGAACGGCTGGCCAGAAGGCTCGTGGCCAAGCCGTTCCCAGATCGCTTCGCCGGAGTGATCGATGGCCTGCACCAGGCTGAACACCTTGGAAATACTCTGCACCGAGAACGGCGTTTCAGCGTCGCCGGCGCAATACATTTCGCCGTCGTTACTGTACACGGCGATGCCCAACTGGTTGGCCGGCACCGTGCCGAGGGCGGGAATATAGTCAGCAACTTTGCCCTGCCCGATAAGGGGCCGGACCGCGTCAAGGATCTCGTTCAACAGCGCTTGCATGCCGGGTTCCGAAAGTCTCGCCCCATGGGATCGCGGGGACACTGGGGCTAGACGCTGCGCCCGCCGGTCGCATCACACCGGCAAGCATCAGGCAGAATGTTCTAGGCTGAAGCGGACCATTAGACACCGGAGAGCACCATGCACCTCGAAGGCTCCTGCCATTGCGGCGAAGTCACGTTCAGCCTCGACAGCGCCCATCCTTATCCCTATCAACGCTGCTATTGCTCGATCTGCCGCAAGACCCAGGGCGGCGGCGGTTATGCGATCAACCTTGGCGGCGACGCGACCACTCTCAAGGTTCGCGGACGCAAAAACATCAGCATCTATCACGCGAAGATGAAAGCTGAAGGCGATAAACGCGCCCATCGCAGCAGCGCCGAGCGCCACTTCTGCTCACTGTGCGGCAGCGGCCTGTGGCTGTTCAGCCCGGAGTGGCCAGAGCTGATTCATCCATTCGCCTCGGCGATCGATACGCCGCTGCCGGTGCCGCCGGAACGCACACATCTGATGCTAGGTTCGAAAGCGCCGTGGGTTGAAGTCGAGGCGAAGCCGAAGGATCAGCAGTTTGATGTATATCCCGAAGAATCGATTGCCCAGTGGCATGAGCGACTCGGTGTAACTCGCTGAACACCCGCCCTTCGCGAGCAGGCTCGCTGCCACATTTGGATTGCGATCACCTGTGGGAGCGAGCCTGCTCGCGAAGGGGCCGGGTCAGGCAATATCAATCAGTCCAGATGCGCCCAAGTCATCCTGAACAGCGCCCCACCCCACACCGAATCGCCAACTTCAACCTGCCCGCCATGGGACTGCGACACCCGCCGCACCAGCGCCAGGCCCAACCCAAAACCACCGGTGCGCCGATCCCGGCTGGCATCCAGTCGGGAAAACGGTTCGAAGATTTTCTCCCGTCCCTCCAGCGGCACGCCCGGGCCGTCATCACTCACCCGCACTTCATAGTCATCGCCATTGCGCAGCAGCGACACCTCGACACGCTGTTCGGCATAGCGAATGGCATTGCGCAAAAGGTTGATCACCGCCCGCGCCATGAAGCGCGGTTCGATGCTTACCGTGTCGACCTGGCAACCGGCGATCGACAACTGCACCCCCACTGCTTCGGCTTCAAGCGCCACACTGCCGACGACGCTGTCGAGCCAATCGGCTGCGTGAATATTTTCCCGTTTGATCACCGTCGCGCCATGCTCCAGGCTGGCGTAGGTCAGCAATTCCGAGACCATCTCCTCCAGCTCACCAAGGTCGGCATACATGTCGGCGATCAGCTCGCGATTCTGGCTCGCGTCCGGTTGCTGCTTGAGCTGATCGAGCTCAAACGAAAGCCGCGCAATCGGTGTGCGCAATTCGTGGGACACCGCGTTGGTCAGTTCGCGCTGGTTGGCGATCAAGCCCTCGATGCGCGCCGCCATCAGATTGAAGTGCTCGGCCAGATCGCGGATGTTCGAGCGCCGCGACAACTGAATGCGCACCGACAGATCGTTGTCGCCGAAACGCTCGGCCGCCAGCCGCAGCTTTTCCAGGTCGCGCCAGTGCGGGCGCACCCAGAAAAACAGAACGATGCCGATCAACACCGCGAGCATCATGTACGCCGCGGTGATGTAGAACGGCATCAGGCTCGGCTCTGGCGGCAGCTTGATGCTGAGCAGCTGCGAGCCGCCATCGATGTTGCTGATGAACTGCGTGTAATCGTCGCGGATCACCAACAGGTTCCGCGCGAGCTCGGCTTTTTCCTGCGGTGTCAGGGCCAGTTGATCGGCCTCGACCAGACCCAGCGACAGACCGTAGTGCGCACGCAATGAATCGAGTTTCTGTTCACGCTCGGCGCCCTGGCGGCCTTGCAGATGATCGACCAACGACCACGCCTGACCACGCACGGCTTCACGGTTGTAATCCTGCGTCTGGCTGTCGAGCAACGCATTGAAGGTGTGCTCGACCGCCTGCAAGGCCAGCACCAGACCCACCGTCATCACCAGAAACAGGCCGAGGAACAAGCGCAGCATCTACAGCTCCCACGCGAACGGATTGAACAGATAGCCCTTGCCCCACACGGTCTTGATGCACACCGGCTCGCGAGGGTTGTCCTTGAGTTTGTTGCGCAATTTGCTGATGTAGACGTCGACGCTACGGTTGAGGCCGTCGAAGGCAATGCCGCGCATGCGATTGAGAATGTCATCGCGGGAAAGAATCTTGCCCGCCGCGCTGGCAAGCAACCAGAGCAATTCGAACTCCATGGTGGTCAGCTCGATCAGCTCACCGGTCAGGCGCACTTCCCGGCAACTGCGGTCGATGTTCAATTGCCCGAACTCAAGGAAACTGACCACGCTGGTGTCCGGCGTCTGCCGCCGTTGCAACGCCCGCAGCCGCGCGAGCAATACCGGCGGTTTGATCGGTTTGATCACGTAATCGTCAGCGCCGGACTCCAGACCGAGAATGTGATCGAGATCGTCTTCCTTGGCCGTGAGGATCACGATCGGCGTGTCCGAAACACTGCGAATTTCCCGGCAGACCTGCAAACCGCTCTGCCCCGGCAACATCAGGTCGAGCACCAGCACTTTCGGCTTGAATTCCAGGAATGCAGCCATGGCCAGATCACCGCGATGCACCGTGCGCACCTCGTAGCCGTGTTGTTCTAGAAAGTGTGCGATCAGTGCGGCGAGACGCTCATCGTCTTCGACCAGCAGAACTTTGCCGAAACCCAGGTTATCCATAACAACCGTTGCCAAGCCAAACGTGGAAGGGCCGATATTATGCTGGCATTCATCGAACAGGCGATGACGGCAGACAGCAAAAACCGGCCACTCGGGCCGGTTTTCGGTGATGTTTCATACTCTTAAGAGTTTTTAACAAATTCAGGCGGGCACACCGCTGTGGAAACGGAATTCCTCGTCCGGCGATTCGATCAGTTCCTGCTCGGCCGCACGGACGCGCTCGATCACCTGCGCGACATCCTTGGCATCACCATACTGATAGGCCAGTTTCAGATAACCCTGAAAATGCCGCGCCTCGCTTTTCAGCAAACCGAAATAGAACTTGCCCAGTTCTTCGTCCAGATGCGGCACCAATGCTTCAAAGCGTTCGCAACTGCGCGCTTCGATGAAAGCGCCAACCACCAGCGTATCCACCAGTTTCACCGGTTCGTGGCTGCGCACCACTTTGCGCAGGCCCGAGGCGTAGCGGCCGGCGTGCAGCTGACGCAACTCGATCTTGCGCCGTTTCATGATGCGCATGACTTGCTCGTGGTGCACCAGTTCTTCC
The DNA here is from genome assembly GCF_004307525.1 of Pseudomonas sp. Sample_21. Taxonomy (NCBI): domain Bacteria; kingdom Pseudomonadati; phylum Pseudomonadota; class Gammaproteobacteria; order Pseudomonadales; family Pseudomonadaceae; genus Pseudomonas; species Pseudomonas sp. Sample_21. Next base: position 5,935 of record NZ_RCNZ01000085.1, read on the forward strand.
CGGGCCAGGCGCGACATCATGTTGATCAGGTCGACATGGGCGTGGTACTTGGCAATCAGGCTCAGCGCCGTGCTGGCGGCCTTGAACTCGCAGTTCTTGTGATCGATCAGCAGGGTTTCCTGATCGGCCAGTGCCGCCTGGACCCAGGCGTCGGGCGTGCGGCAGCCAAGGAATTCGTGGATTTCGGGAAGGATCATGGGGCTCACGGTAAAAGGTGTTCGAGCGAAGGGCGCCGATTATACCGGCCTGCCCGCAGACCACCAGCGGCGGCTGTTGATATGCATCAAGTCGCAGACGTTCGGGTAGCAACTATAGTTGTGCAACGCCGTGCCTTTTCTTTGCTGGAGACTCCGCTCATGCAAGCCATTCGCAGCATTCTGGTGGTCATCGAACCTGAACATGCAGAAAGCCTGGCGCTCAAGCGCGCCAAGTTGATCGCCGGTGTCACCCAGGCCCATCTGCATCTGCTGGTGTGTGACAAGAAGCATGACCACGCCGGCCTGCTCAGCGTGCTCAAGGCGGCATTGCTCGCCGAAGGCTACAGCGTGACCACCGAACAGGCGTGGAACGAGAGCCTGCACGAAACCATCATCGATGTGCAGCAGGCCGAAGGTTGCGGTCTGGTGATCAAACAGCACTTCCCCGACAGCTCGCTGAAAAAGGCCCTGCTGACCCCGGCCGACTGGAAACTCCTGCGCCACTGCCCTACCCCGGTGCTGCTGGTCAAAACCGCCGGTTCGTGGAAAGACAAAGTGATTCTCGCTGCCGTCGATGTCGGCAATGCTGATGGTGAGCATCGGCATCTGCACAGCACCATCATCGATCACGGTTATGACATCGCCAGTCTGGCCAAAGCGCACCTGCATGTGATCACCGCGCATCCGTCGCCGATGCTCTCGGCGGCGGACCCGACGTTTCAGCTGAAATCGACCATAGAAGCCAAATACCGCGAGCAGTGCCGGGCGTTTCAGGCGGAGTTCGATGTCGATGACGAGCACCTTCACATCGAGGAAGGCCCGGCGGATGTGCTGATCCCGTTCATGGCGCACAAGCTCCAGGCCGCGGTAACGGTGATTGGCACGGTGGCGCGCAGCGGTCTGTCAGGCGCGTTGATCGGCAATACGGCTGAAGCGGTGCTGGATACGCTGGAAAGCGATGTGCTGGTGCTCAAGCCGCAAGAGGTTGAGGATCATCTGGTGGAACTGACGGCAAAACACTGAGGATTGCCATGCCTGACTGGCGCTTTCGCGAGCAGGCTCGCTCCCACATCTGGAATGCATTTCCCTGTGGGAGCGAGCCTGCTCGCGAAGCTTTTGCTGTTCAGGCGCCGAAGGCGTCTTTCAGAAAGCCCGGGGCGATGTAGCGCTGATAATGCGCTTCCGACAGCAGGAAGAATTCCCGATCAATGGCATCGCGCAGTTCCGGCAGGTTCCAGTCGCGGAACTCCGGCAGCAACACCATCCCGTACGCCTCAAGATTAATGATCACCCGCGCCCCCCGGGCAATCAGCTGATAGGCCCAGCAATATTCCGACTGATGCGGTACGAAGCGGATCTTGCGCTGTTCGAGCTGCTCGCGCAGGCGCGCCGGATCGAAGATCTCGACTTTGCTCGCCATCACTTGTGACAGCAACTGCTCCAGACGCAGCCACACCGCACGCTTTTCCTCCTCGTTGTATCCGTTCCAATGGATCACTTCGTGGTGGAAACGCTTGCAACCACGGCACACCAGGTCACCGTAAACGGTGGAGCAGAGGCCGACGCAGGGGGTCTTGATGGTCTGATTGGGCATAAATGGGCAGAACACTGAAACGCGGAACAGGCCGGCATGTTAGCCCTTTGTCGGGCATTGATCACCCCTCAAACAGCAAGGTCTCGCCAGCGTCGCAGGTTTGCTCCGGCCGCGCTAATTGCCACGAAAGTCCAATAGAGCGCGACTTACCTTTAAATTTTTTTTGCCGTAGAATCAGCCAGCCTTTTAAGGCGCCAATGTCCGTTAGAAGCTGTTTTCAAAGCGTCACGAGCACAGTCGTTCC